>NZ_JAAGPN010000049.1:0-41739 GCF_017104805.1 Paraburkholderia sp. Ac-20347
AGCGCCTGGTCTGCGACCAGCCGCTTGAGCCGCTGGTTTTCCTCTTCCAGTTGCCGCAAGCGTCGCGCTTCCGACACATCCATGCCGCCGTAGCGACTACGCCAGTTATAGAACGTCGCATCCGATATGCCGTGCTTGCGGCATAAGTCTGCGACCTTCATGCCGGCATCGGCTTCCTTCAGCACCCCGATAATCTGCTCTTCGCTGAACCGCGACTTCTTCATGACAAGGTTTCTCCTGCGGCCTTGCCACTAACTTTACAGTGGGATACTTCTGAGGGGGAAGGTCACAGGAACCCTACAGGGGCCGCCAGCGAAGCAGACAGGGAAATTACGGCACGACATGTGCTCAATCGCAGCCTTGCAAGCTTTCCTGCCTTAAGCGTACTAATGCGTGCGGGGTACACCACTGATCGCTGCAACCTCATCCTGACTCGAACTGGCTGCCGCGCGCCCTAGGCGCAGCTTGTCCTGGTCTCGCAAGTTTCGTGTTGGCGGTACTTCTTAAAACGGGCCAAGGTTTCAGTGCTCTTGCACTTACGCAAAAAACTGCAGTTTCTGACTGCCGTGAGTTTGCAGCGCTCGCGCGGCCTGTCCGCCCCGTGCCGGCAGGCATGGTGTCTGCACTTACGGAACACCATCACGCCCCCCGAAGCCGCTTCTAGCGCGTCCATATGCCGCCATCTCGTCAGACCAGTTCCGTCTCTGTCTGCCCGACTGGCACAACACCGATTACCTTCCAGGCGAACGTATCTTCGTTTGCAAGGACGCGTAGATGCTCATCGAATGCGTACGCCGAGTCAAATACCTCAGATGTCGCCGTGATCCGGATAACCTGTCGGCTGACATCGAGAAATTCATGCTCAACGATCTCGAATCTGCCATCCAGCGTATGGCACAGGGCATCGAGAGTAGCGCTCCCCCTACGCCCTACTGGATGAAAAAAAAGGACTTCAAGCGCGTCATACATGAGCCGCTCCCCTTCTAGACTGCCACCAAGTTGCCTTGTTATGGATAGTAATACCAAGAAACTTCAGGAAAGCTTTCGAGGGTCGTCCCATAGGAACGTTTGATCACCGCAAATACCGTCCCTGAATTTATCGGGTCTGGGTGACCATACCGGCACGCCGCACGCGCTTGCTCGCACACCAAGAAGAGCAACTTTCCCCATTGGTTCATTCTATCTTGCATCACATGCTCGCGGTGTCCAAGGACAGGTGTGCAAACGTGTCAGTGACGTGTTCTGTGGCGGCGGAGGTGAGCAGTCGAGAGGAGCATTTCATCACAGTCGCTATCTGTTGCGGCTTCGCCGGCCACCACGACTTGTACCTCCGTGGCAAATGCGCTCTCGAAGGTGTCCCGCGCGTGTTCCAGACATTCAGCCAGGGTGCCATCCCCGGCATTCGCCGCGGCCTGAGCCGACGCCTTGATGGCAAGACCGAACACTGTAACAGCTTCGTCCCACGTCAAGCCCTCGCCCAACACGTCCTCGACATATCGCTCGACCAGCTCGGCCGCTTTATTCCGTAGTTCACTCATGTCAATGGGAGCCTCTCGTCAATCTTCATGCTTTCCTTCATCGCAGGTATTTTCAAAATACAATCCTTCCGCGCGATGCTGCCTATACCTGCCGTCGGGCAGCAACTTCAGCCTTTCGAATGCTCAACTGAATCCGTCAACTGCGCATTCAAATATTTCTTCTTTCGATGTCATACAACGTCGATAATTGAGCTAGCCACAGCAGTCGAGGCGCCGTGGATCGCATCCCCTGCGCTCCAGGATGAATAGCCTGCGACTGGCTGAGGCGTGTCACTCGGAACTCCGCTTACGCTGCTTCACTGCAGGTTGCCTCCGGAACCACAGACGCGTCTCCCTTGCCTTGCGAACCACATAAGCCGCGGTCGCAATCGAAAAGATCATGGAAAATCCGATCTATAAGCTTGTCGCTTCGACTCTCGATACACTCCGATCGATGACCCGCTTCCGTCTAACAAAGAGTCAGGCCAGATAGGGACGGGAGAGACCATTCTCTCTCACTTCGACGAAATAAAGCGACCAGTTTTCCCCTATCAGAGCAGCGGCACGATGAACGTGCACCGTCGCGGAAATGAGCTGGAGCGATTGTGGTTGGTATTCGCGCACAAACTGCCTCCATGCAACCTGGCGCCTTGAGTCATCGAGTGTATCTACTACGCTTTGGATTTCCTTTGACGTCCTAATACCCTCCAGGCAAAACGCGGCTGGACTCGTCAGGTAATTCGCTCGATCAGGCGTCGACGCCTCGGCAGGCTTCCAGACCAAACGTCTCCCCGCAATCCTTTCTTCACAATACAATATGCGCCCCGGCACCTTCAACGCCTATTGACAGCGAGCGATAGCATCATGGCAGGCAAGAAAACCGGCCACTGCGCCGCACCCCGCACTAAAGCGTTGCTCCTTCCCATGCCGCGCCAGCGTGCGTCCGAACTCGTGCTACGCGCGCGACTTACGCTTGAGCGCCTTCGTCGCGGTGAAGTTGACCGCCCGCTCGTCAATCAGCTTGCCCAGATCTGCCTCATCGTTGGCTTCATTGCAGCGGACGGATACGGTAGCATCGCCAGAGCGGACGTTCAAATGGCGGAGCACGAACTTGGTGGCCTGCTGCGAGGATTTGAGCAAACGGGACAATGGCCCGACCGCTCCTCCGAACTGGTGGACAGCGTGACAGCGATCGTCAACGAATACGACCATTTACTCGCCACGGTCCGCCTTGAAATCATTGCCCAAGCCAGCGATCACCTCGAGCGGCTCAAGGCCATCGCCTCCTCCTCGATATCTTCTGCTCCCGAAAAATCCGGCACACTGGATCGCTGAACCGCTCATCATGAGTTAGCTGGCGGACGGGCTACCCCGACAGCCTCGCACGTTTCAAAAGAATAAAACGTGCCACCATTCGACGCTCTCCGATACATGGTAAAGGGATATTTCCACTTCGCCAAAGGGGACGGATGAGCTTATTCTGAAGTAGCGCGTATTCGTGACGACTTGCCGCGAAGCTGCAGACCGTTGCTGCGCCTGCGGCGAAGAAAATACCGCTCGGCCTCTACAGCAAGCGGCCCGAGGTTTCAGGCGACCTCGTTTGCCTTCATGCTTTCCATCGCCAGACACGCAGCACCCGAAGCGGGGACAGTTCGTCACGGACAGACGCATCAGCACAGCAAGATGATGTGGCAGTGCTCCTGCCAGCCGCACCACTACGGTGCTTCTGGTTGCTGTTGTAATTCGCACCTGCTCTGCCCATACGTTATCCCGGTTTGGAGCACCCACTCCCGCCCGAAGAGCCCACCTTCGCTTCAACGATGCCAGGTCGGCTGATCACCCGCCGGCGACATCCAGAATTCCCCCTCCAGCCGCCCCATTTCCGCATGTCCGATGAACCGCACGACACAGACGGCCGGACCGGGGATGTTCGTTATGACAAGCGGACACCGCCTCGCAGAATGACTATAGACGGCTGACAGACATCCGCCAGCGTACGCTGAACACGCATAACCGCCCGCTCACTTGCGAGCGCCGTTCACTGCGTCTTTGAATGCCTTGCCCGCCGTGAATTTAATTGTCTTCGCGGCCGCAATGCTCATCTCTTCGCCGGTCGACGGATTGCGCCCCGTACGGGCGGCGCGGCTCCCTTGGCTAAACGAGCCGAATCCGACGATCTGCACAGTGTTGCCCTTGGCCACCGCTTTCGTGATCGCATTGATAACAGCATCGATCACCTCGCCTGTGACCGCTTTGCTCTTACTCGTCGACGACGCGACGGCATCAATGAGGTCTTGTTTGTTCATGTACATTTTTCCTCTAGCAACAAATTAATGGTCAGCCCCGCATGCGGTTGCTCGAATGGGGGCTTGTCTCGAGTGCAAGTGCGCACCGTAACGTGAAGCAGGGAGACTAGCAAGCCTTGGCTGGCCATAGGCGCGAAACACGGAATGGCGCCGCTCAATCCGCGTCGCAACTTTCCAGCATCAATGGCGGGCAGTCCGGTCCGACAAAAACGCCGCCATCCGCGCGCGACGCCGCTGTCCGTGCAGATCAAGACTATTCCCATGCGCCCGCTGAAACTTCTCACATCACTCTGCCAGCCATGCGCAAGCGCTTCAGGCGGAGCTAGCATCTCGTCGAACTCGCACGCGTCAGATACCTCACGATCTAGGCGGCGTGCCCATCGAGCGCTGACCGGCTCCGACCTGTCGAGAATGGGGCGTGGCGACAGCGACCTCGCTCGCACGGGCGCCCAGAACGTGTCGCGCAAAGGAAACCGGCTGGATAACGCAGCCGCAGAGCGTATCCTGGCGCGGTGACGCCGGGGCATGTATCCATCGGCAACGCTTCAATGGCATCGAGTCACTTCAGAAGCCGGCACGTTATTTATATCTATTGTCTGCGACAACGACGAGCACATCAGGCCACGCCTGTGCGGCTCGAGTCGTGCGAAGTCCAGGCTGCAGAACGTGAGACGGCAGCGGTCATGGGTGCACCACCGCTGGGTGAGGATGACATGAAGCGCGCCTGAATACGCTACACGACCCGCGATCGGACTACGGCGGGCACAACCCCATAAAGAGAGCCGATCGAGGCGCGCACCGGATTTGCTGTCAGCCACTTGCCAAGGCTATATCGACCGGAATGATGTTCGCATATCCCAATCCGAACGCGATACGCGAGCAATTCGACGCGGCGCTTGAGGAAGCCGAGAAGCGTTTCGCGGCGGCCGAGGCTGCAAGACGTGTCCACCCCGGCGACACCGTCGAGTTCGTGCGCGCGGAAAGTGCCTACAGGCGCGCGATGTTAATTTACCACTCGTGCGAGCTTGAACTCCGAACCAGCGGAACACTGAACCGCTCGCGGCGCCATTCCACCTGCAAGGTCCTGCTGTACGGCCGCGGAGAATTGGTCAGGGCGTCACTCGCCGACTTGCTCCGGATCTGGGGCTACAAGGCCACCGTGACGGCAACGCTGGCAGCGATGAGGACTGCGCGCAAAGAGCTGTCTCACGCTGCCGCTGTCGCGTAACTTGATCCGGGATGCAGCGTCGCATTGATGGAGGGTGTGAAAGGAGCAGGCCTCCCCTTCCCGGTCCTCTTCGTGACGGACGCGCTTCCGACTGTCCCTGATCCTCGTCACCCCTGCTTCAGGATGTGCGCGCACCGGACCACAGAGCGGTGCCGGTGCCGGTGCATCTGCCATGCAGTGAACTGGAGCGCTTGGTACGGCCGGGGTCTGTTCGTCCTTGAGGGGCGACGTCCGATCAAGACACTCCCCCTGAAGCCAATCGTCGGGCTGGCTGGCGACGGACGCGCTTTGTCTTCTCACGCGATTTGTCGCCGGCGGGGCACGCCTGCTTCGCATGGCCAACTCTCTCACCGGTCGCTTGCCATGATGCTGTCAGCTTCCGCGATGCACTTCATTTTCAGGCTGACCGCTACGGACGGCGCAAGGGCACACTTCGGCGGCTTCACGCCTTCTGGTTACTGGATATTATTAAGGATGACGAAATCAGGTACGCCATCCCTACGTGAGTTCTGGGCGCTGCGGCTCCGGTCGATATCCGGGTCGCCTCCGCCATGCTCCTGGTCACCCAGGCCCGTCGCCACAGATCCGGTCCGCACCAGCACACCTTCCACTTCATCGTGACGCGAGATCAGGCGCTCCCGCTTTCGTGGCGCGCGCATCCCTTGCGCCGTGCAGTTGGCAGAACTCAAGCTAAAGCGGGTTGCGAGCGGGCCTGTGCCTCTTCGCACCTGAAGCGAAGCGTGCCGGCGAGTGCCGTGCCCTGCAATCAGCACCGGTCCTCACGAAAGAGGTCATCGACAATCCTGTGTGCCGCATCCGAGCCGCCCGCAAGCGCTGCATCCTCGGTGCCGAATGAACGCCCGCCCGCTTCCCCGAAACGTAGCGGAGAAAACACCGCTATGGCGTTGTCCGCCTGGAATATCCTGATGATCGCGATGTACCCCGTCCCGACCAGCGAAAGCCGGTTCGTCCCAAAACAGGAATCAGGTTCAACGCGGACCTCGAGCCTGAACCCCTCGTATTCGTATGTGCGCGTCATGTTTGGTCTCCTATCTGTCCTGCCGGCATGCCCGCACACCCCGCATGGCTTCCAGGCGCGCGCAGACCGCCGCGAATTCGCTGGCTGTTACACGCGATAGCGCAATCTGCACGTCGTCGAGATCGGCATCGTCCTCTGACTGCTGCACGATGAACTGCTTGACCCGTGCGCTACCGGTACCCAGCGCACGATGAACCGTATCGAGCGAGACGCTGCCGCGTTCGACCAGGAGCTGGATGTTGCGCTGCTGGCGCACGGAGATAAAGCGCCGCTCCAGTGGCTTCACGCCGGCCAGGATGAGCAGGATGATGACGGTGGCACCGATCGCTGCGGTGTACATGCCACCGCCCACTGCCAGTCCCACGCCAGCCACCGACCAGAGACTGGCTGCTGTCGTCAGGCCGCGCACCACTTCGCCACGCAGGAGGATGGATCCCGCGCCGAGAAACCCGATCCCCGACACGACCTGGGCTGCAACTCGGGATGGATCAAGCACGACGTTCTTCTCACCCAGCACATCGGCAAAACCGAATGCCGACACCATCATCATGAGCGCGGCGCCGACGCAGACGAGCATGTGGGTACGCAGTCCTGCCGCCCAGCTCAGTCTCTCCCGCTCGAAGCCGATCACGCTGCCGAGCAGGGCAGCGATCAGCAGCCGTGACAGGATTTCGAGGTTTCCAATCATTTCCCGCTCCCGATCGTGATTTCATCAGCCGGCAGGACGAACACACGCAATTGTGGCATTTTTGTGACGTTCACGACACTCACACACAAGCCGGTCGTCGCCAGGCTCGCCTATCCGCTGGCGACTTTCAGGTCGCTCAGCAACGGCACCAGGATCGACCACCTTGATCGCGTATCGCGTGAACTGCGGCTTGCGCTCGACGGCAGCGGATCCAGCCACAGCACGCCGGGTCTGGTGGCACGGCCCAGATAACGTACTGCCCGATGAAAGACCGGGTGAGGGGGCGTCCCCTTCGCTGCCGCTGCGGACCGGGCTTTCGCGCTTCGCGTCGAGCCGCGTGACGCGTCTCGCCCCTGCTGGCGTCAATCCCTGACGCACAAACCTGAACCCTCAACACCCTCGTCACACCCCGGTCAGGTGGCGGCCGCACACGGCCTCCACGATCGCGCTCGCCGCGCGGCGGCTCATCCCGGTCAAACCCGGCGCTTCGCATCCGCCGCTCTCCTGGGTTCCCGCCCGACACCCGCGACCGTAGCCGGTGGCAGCCAGACATCAAGGGGCGAGGGACCGTGTCGCCCGCACCCCTCCCTCGCCCTTTTCCTTGACGTCTGGCTGCCACCGGCTCCTTCAGCCGCACGGGCGCGAACTCAGGAGACTGGCGGCAGCACAGCCGGCACCGGGTTCCACCGGGACGAGCCCAACCCCTACGGGGCGGGCGGAATCTTGGAGCCCGGTCAGCGCAATACCCCTCAACCTCCTTGCTGTGGAGAGTGTCATGCAACTCGCTTCCTCCTTCCGTTACGGCTCCCCGATGCTGCGTTCCGACTCGCCCCTCACGGACGAACAGATCCGCCGTGTTGCCCCTTCGATCTTTGCGGACGGTAAGCACGAAAGCCGCTCCGAGCGCTACACCTACATTCCGACCATCGACGTGCTGCGCGGCCTGCGCAACGAAGGCTTCCAGCCTTTCATGGTCTGCCAGACACGCGTCCGTCATGACGACCGTCGCGAATTCACGAAGCACATGATCCGCATGCGGCACGCCGACGAAATCACCGGCGAAGAAGCCAACGAGATCATCCTGCTCAATTCGCACGACGGCACCAGCAGCTATCAGATGCTCGCCGGTGCCTACCGCTTCGTTTGCCAGAACGGCATGGTCGCCGGGGACACCGTGCGCGATATCCGCGTGCCGCACAAGGGCAACATCGTCCAGAACGTCATCAACGGTGCATTCGACGTGCTCGACGGCTTCGACCTCATCCGCGAGCAGAAGGACGGCATGAAGGCCGTCACGCTCGAGCGCGACGAACAGCACGCGTTTGCGCGCTCCGCGCTCGCGCTGCGCTACGACCCGACCGAGACAGACACGCCCGCCCCCATCACTGAAAACAGCCTGCTCGCCCCGCGCCGCTTCGAGGATCGCCGCGACGATCTCTGGACGGTATTTCAGCGGGTTCAGGAAAACCTCACCAGGGGCGGGCTGCACGGTCGCTCGCGCAGTGGGCGCTCCATGTCCACCCGTCCTATTACCGGCATCGACCAGAACGTGAAACTCAACCGCGCGCTGTGGATGCTCGCTGACGCCATGCGTCAGATGAAGGCGTAGCCGCGACCGGGCAGCGTCCGCTGCCGCCCCCATTCATTTGATCAGGACTCCTTTCCGGGTCAAGTCCTGACGAGCATTCTGGTACCGACCCGGAGCCTTTTTTCTACCTTCTGGAGTCAATCATGTAATCCCAGGTTGAAACCACCGTGGTCAACACCGCCGAAACGGCCTCCCCGCTCGAAACCAGTTTCGGCGACGAGCAGCCGGTTGTCACCGTGCCGTATTCCAGTCTTCGCCCATCGCCCCTCAATGTCCGTACGAAGCCCCTGTCCGGCATCGAGGGTCTCGCCGCCAGCATCCGCGCCAAGGGCCTGCTGCAGAACCTTGTCGTCCACACCATGAAGGGCTCGCGCAACAAGCGGCAGACCTACGGCGTGTGCGGCGGCCGTCGACGCGAAGCCGCGCTCGACCTGCTGTTCGGGCAGAAACACATCGCCACCGACTACCCGGTGCCGGTGCGCATCGTCAGCGAAGGCGAAGCCCTTGCGATTTCGCTCATCGAGAACAGCGAGCGCGAAGGACTCGACCCGTTCGACGTACTGCGCGCATACCGCATGCTGGCCGAGGAAGGGCGAAGCGTCGATTACATCGCGGCGCTCTTTTCCGCATCGCCGCTCACGGTCAGACGGCGCATGAAACTCGCCAACGTATCGCCCAGACTGCTCACGTTGCTGCGTGAGGATGCGATCACCCTCGACCAGCTTGCCGCCCTCGCCCTCGAGGACGACCATGAAACGCAGGAGCATATATGGTTCGACGCGAACGACTGGCAGCGCCAGCCCAACTACCTGCGGCAGGCCATCACCCGCGCCGAGATCGACGCGAGTCGCAGCCGTCTCGTGCGCTTCGTCGGCCTCGCGGCCTATGAAGCGGCTGGCGGCTACGTGAGGCGCGACCTGTTCAGCGACGACGGGAACGCCGGTTATATTGCCGACGCCGAACTGTTGCAGCGCCTCGTCGCGCAAAAGCTCGACGCCGCCGCAGAGGAAGTGCGCGCGGAAGGCTGGGGCTGGATCGAAACGCGTGTCGAGCGCGATTTTCTGGAACTGAACCGCTACGGGAGGCTTCGCCCGGTGCAGCGTCCCTATACGGAGGATGAACAGCGGGAAATGGACGCCCTCACCGCACAGCAGGACGAACTCGCTGAGAAGATCGAGGCACTGTCGGAGGACGACGAAAACGCCTACACGGAAGCGGACCGCCTCAACGACGAAGTTGAGCGGGTCAACGCCGCACTCATCGACCTCGAAAGCCGCAGTGTGATATGGGAGGCGCAGCAGATGACAGAGGCGGGCGCATTCGTCATCGTCGGCCAGCAGGGCGAACTAGTCATCGAGCGCGGGTTCGTGCGCCGCGAGAACGCCAGCACGCTCGAAGCGGCGGGCGCACAGGTCACCGGCACGCCCGATGCCGAAGCCGACGAGGCAGTTGCCGCCAGGGCACCGAAAATCCGGCCCGTTCACAACGCGAAGCTCTGCCAGCGCCTCACCGCGCACCGTACCGCAGCCGTGCACGCCGAACTCGTCGCGCAGCCGTCTGTGGCGCTCGCGGCCCTGCTGCATCAACTGGTGCCGAAGGCGTTTCCCGATCACTTCGGGCATACGTCTGCGCGCGACTTCCTCGCGCTCACCGGCACGAGCAATCAGGACAGCCTCCTGCGCGCCGCCGACGATCTGCCCGCCAGCCCCGCGTGGAACGCCATTGAGGCACAGCGCGCGCGCTGGATCGCGGAACTCCCCGCAAAACGGGCCGACCTGCTGCCGTGGCTGATCGAGCAGAATCCCGGCACAACGCTGCTCGACCTGCTCGCGTTCTGCACCGGCACGCTGCTCGAAGGCATCACGGCGGAAGAAAAGCCGCATGCGATTAACGGGCTCGCGGGCGCGTTGAACCTCGACATGACCCGGTACTGGACGCCGACGCGCGCCACGTATTTCGATCATGTAAGCAAGGCACGCATCGCAGAAGTCGTGTCCGCTGCCGTCTCGCCCAAAGCCGCCGCCGACCTCGAAAAGATGAAGAAAGCGGACGCGGCAGCCGCCGCCGAGCTTCGGCTCGCGAAGGCAGCATGGCTCCCGGAAATACTCACCGATCGTGCAACCCCGGTCACACCGTCATGGGAAAGCCGCAACGACAACGATAACGACGAGGATGAGGACGAAGGCGGTTGTGACGACGACAGCGCGGACACCGCGGACAGTGCGGACGAAACGCTGGACGACGAGCACGCCAACGCGGAACCGGATGCCAGGAACGGCACCGGACACGTCAATGGCACGCCTACCGGCGAAGAAGCCGCCCCCGTCGCCAGTCGCCCGCTCACGCCGTGGCCCTTTCCGACTGCCGACAACATGAACGGTGCGCAATCCGGTCCGCTCGCGGCTTAACCACCACCCCTCGCCCCGGCAACGGGGCGAGGCAGGCAGCAGACCGCATTGCTACTTATTGCTGTGCGTATTGCTTTGCATTGCCGCCGCCTGCCTGCACCGGAGAAATCACCATGACCAACCGTATCGACATGGCCGTGCTCGCCGCCAATAGCGAAGGTGCGCCCGACCTTTACCTGACGTTTGTCGAAGCCACCGACCTGCAGTACAACGAAGGCCAGCACTACGACATGGCCATTGCCCGCGCCGAAGAGGAGGGCTATCGGGCACCGATGATCGCCTTCGACCCGAACGACGCAGCTTCTCGCATGCTCCGCGACGCCGTCTCGTTCATGGACGGTGACACCGGCGAGGTATGACCCATCCGGCTAGACGGTGCACCGTCTGCCCGCGCCCTATGACTGCCCGCCCACCATCCGGCCAGCCCACCTGCACTTGCCGCCACCAATATCGCGATCAACCCACACGCGACCAGCCCATAGCACGCCCGCCTGAGCCGCCGCATGACGACACGTTCGAATGACGCGAGTGCCCCGTCAATCCGCTTCTGCTGTTCACGTGCAGCAACCGCCATCGCACCCACGAGCCGGTTTCCGGCGACGAGTGCAATCCGGTTCGTCGCGCGACGCGTGAGTCCGGTCAACGCCTCGTCACTCAGCGCGGCAAGCGCGGCGCGATAGCGCGCTTCGTGCTCGGCTGTCATCTCTTGCGCCAGTGTGATCGTTTCCTTGCACCGTGCGAGAGCCTCGCGATGCTGCGTCATCAGTGCCTGGGTCGCTGCGTACGCTTCGGCCCGCGCCGCATCGACACCGCCCGTGCCCGCCTGCCGGATACGTTCCGGTATGGCTTCATACAGCCGCGTGTAGTATTCGAGCACGGCCAGCACCGACCACAGCGCGTCGTTATCGCGCAGGTTCAGCGCCGCCGACACGCGGCGCATGCGCAGCAGGCTCGCGTCGTCCGGTGGTCCACCACTGACTTCGAGAAAAAGCCGCGCGAGCGGATCAGGCGGCCCCGTGCGCCGCGAACGACGCTCACGCATCGCCTGTCACCCGCGCGAACATCGCGTCGTAGCACGACCGCCAGCGCAACAACTCCGCGCGCTGCCCGATGGGGAGCGTCTCAACCGCCTTGCGCACCGACAGCCGCTGGCTGCGCAGATCATCGGCAACGCGATCGGCCAGTTCGGGAAAATCCAGTGATTTGCCTTTCGCCTCGATACTTTTGCGCAGCTTCGAATCCTGATACAGCACGAAGCGCTCAGGTGTGCCGTAGTAGCCATTACGCACGACATGCACCGTCGCCTCGGGGAACGTCTCGCTGAACTGTCGCAACAGTTCGAGACTGTCGCGCTGCCGGTTGATGACCCAGAACACGACGAGCCGACGTCCGAGTTCATCGAGCGTACTGCTCAGGGTCGCGCCGTATCGTGTGACGCCATCCTGATTGCGCGCGGCCGTGCTGACCACCACGACCGCATCGCGGTGCGCGTCACAGTAGTTCACGAAATCGATCCATCCCCCGGCCTTGTCCAGATCGAACGAAGCGCAATCGACTTCCTCGTGGACCGCGCGCATCACGTCCGGGTTCGACGTATCGTTTTCCACCAGCACCGTATTCACGTTCCGCCGCTGCAGGTAGTCCACCAGCGCGAGCGCGACCACACTCTTGCCGACACCGCCCTTGCCACCGCCGACGAGATAGATAGGATTGACTGTCGTGTCGCTTGTCGTGTTCATGACGGCTCCCTACAGATCGTCGGAATCGGGCCGGATTGCGAATCCGAGCGTGCCCTGCACCGGCATGAGTTGTCTCGTTACGGTCTTGCCCCCGTCCTTGCGGACCTGATTCGTGTGTGACGGATCGCCTTGCGCGCGCGGCGATGACGCACTAACTGTGCCCGTCGCGCGCGCGCCCGATGACGCGCGAGCGCTGCCACTTCCGGCACCGCTGCCCTTTCCGGCTGCGCGCAGCGCATAGCGGATCGTGCCCGCGGTGATCTCGATTCCCTGCGACTTCGCCTGCTCCGCGATCTGCTCCAACGTATAGCCCTTCGCCTGTGCCGCGCGCACACGTGCGCGTATCTCCTTCATCGCCTCGCGCACCGGGACACTGCGCTCGGCATCAGGCTTCTCAGGCAACGCATCGAGCGCGCTTGCAAACGCCTCCCATTGCGACTTCGTATAACCCTTTGCGACAGGCATGCTCACCCTCCCGCGCACGCCGTGACGCACGGCCCTGGAGTTATCGTGCGCAGCGCGAGCGCGCGCGTCAAGCACGTCTTTCGCAGGGAAAACGCAAACGGGAAGCGATGGGAACGCATGGGAACACGCGAGAACAACGCATTTTTTTACGCACGTCGTACACATGCAACAGCCACTTGTTCACGCACGACCGCTCGCACCGGATGCGCGCAATGTCCGCGATTCATGCGCCGCGACGACGCACAGTCATTTGCCTTCGGTACACCGCGCCTTGGCTCCGGAAAGGCATGTTTGAGGCATCAGGTGACGCGACCGATGGCAGCCGGGCAACGCAGCAGGTGCGCATCCCGGTTCGCACCCGCTCACACCATCTCTACGCACCCGGCTGCACTTTTCCTGCTCACCTCATGGAGAAGGGACTGTCCTGTTTGAGACGCGGGAACACGCACGAGATCGCTCCATCCATCCGCACCGGGTTCGCACTTTTCAGGACAGGGCACGCACACTGCGGTATGCAGGTTCGACGCACGACGAAGGACACCATCGCGCGCAGGGTTGCGCAACCTTTACGCACTCACGTACGCACCGCGCTGACGCTGAACGAGCGACCTCTACGCAAACAGTTCGCATGCTATTCGCACCGGATAGTGCAGAGCCTGAACACGCGGTTTACGCGGGGACGGCGACCTCTGCGCAAAACGTTTACGCCGGGCGACAAAAAAACGCACAGAAAACACGGTATTGCAGGATAGGCTCCCCCCGGTTTCTGGCGCCTTGAGCTTGGTAGGCGGACTTTGATGAAATGCCGAGCCCGTCCATTTTCTGCCGATAACGAACTGGACCGGGTGCGTACTAATTTCTTGGACAGCAATGGCGACGCCGATGGTGAATGACTGCTCCTCTTGCATGCACATCACAGCGCCAGGCGCATCAATTGCGTGTTGCCCATAGACTCGAAAGACTAATCGGCACCACCATCGGTCAGCTGAACAATGGGGTCCACGCCGTTTTCGACTTCCGTCGGGTTGGTGAAATGCGTCATGCAGCGCTTCTTCGCGAGTTCAATTCGACCCAGATTGATGACGACACAGATGATTCTGTTGGCACCTACCATCCTCGTGCCTTGAATGACATTCGGTCCGATGCCGTCGAGACCAAACAAGCCGACAATTACGCCGACTTCGACCTCGCTGAAAACACGACGATTCGAATGCCCGACGTTATGACCTTACCCTCGCTGCGAACACCATTCGTAAGTTAGCAAATTCGGCGTCTGATGCTAGCCCAATTTCCGTCCAGTCTTAGCAGGAATATTCCGGCTTATCGGGGCAAGCCGGATTGGCCCGTTAGATACACTGCCGTGCGAATTCCGTCGGTGTCATCTACTACAATGCAGCCGAGGTGACGCGAACGACTCAGTCGTTCGCTCTTCCGTTTGACACTCCTACCCCTCAGGCGCCTTCTGGTCGGCTGCCCCCCTGCACATCAGCGACCGGCGGGGCGGCGAATGTACACAAGAGATAGGCTTAACCCAAGCCAGTTGATCAGTCACCGATCTGACGCCCGCGACGTTTTCCGCGCACACCCGCGAAGCTTCATGAGCATGCTCATCGAAGATGATGCCGCTGAGGTCGACGACCCCGAGATGAACGTCCACCCGAATGAGGCCGGACCGATGTTGCGTCGCCAGACCAGTGATGATCTCCTCACGAATCTTTCTGTCGTCGATGGACAGGGTTACGTCGACGGAAGTCTCTTCAGCAGAGCCAACACCAGGTCCGCCCAGCCGACCATTCCCAGCAACCACCCGTTTCACGCAACCAGTAGACGCTTAACCCAATGCGATGAGCTTGACCAACTACTCCAGCGGTCCGTCCGGAGAATTCGTCACTACATCTGTTAGGATCATCTATTCGACTTTCCGCCCCGGGCTTGTACTCATTGGCCTTTTTGTCAGAACGGGCAAGGAGTTCAAGCCAGCGCCCACAGTGGCGCTCTGTGCCGAATCAGTGCAATGCAGGAATCCCGTTCGGTCACGACGCCCGTCAGCCCGTCGCAACGTCAACCACAGATAGTCCACTGATCCAGTTGATCCAGCATAAGCTTCGGGGCGTCAGCGATTCCCTCGCCGGGCTCAATTCGGACGACGGGCGAAGTCATGCTGTCTGCAATACACAAGGTCATCACAGTCTCGATGCGATTAAAGCCTTCTCAATGCCGCTTCATACGCATTCGATGACTTCAGCCACTGCAATTACAGTGAATCCGCCTCGTCCTTTCTGAGTCTGAACGGTATGAACACGCTTCGGGACCTCCAAGCTTCGGGACCTCCAACCCTGTCTGCGGTCTCTGTCAGAACAGCGTCACAAGCATTGCCAGCGCGATCAAGAGCATGACGGCGGTAGCGCCCCAGCCGAGGAACCGGAGCCACCCGCGCGCGGCAAACCGACCCATAATGTCAACCCGCGACACGAGCATCATCATGACAACCATCAACGGAACAGCGACCACGCCGTTGATCACGGCACTCCAGTACAACGCCGCGATAGGATTGATAGCGGTGAAGTTCACGATCATGCCGATGAGCGTCGCAACGGCGATCGTCGCATAGAACGCTTTCGCCTCCTGTACCTTGCGCGTAAAGCCCACCGGCCAGTCACGGGCCTCGCCAATAGCATAGGCAGCCGAGCCCGCCAGAACGGGAACCGAAAGCAGGCCAGTTCCCACAATACCGGTCGTAAAAAAGAGTGCGGCGAATCTGCCTGCGACTGGACGCAGAGCCTGCGCCGCCTGCGCGGACGTCTGGATGTCGACGATGCCTGTGACATTCAACGTTGCCGCCGTGGTAGCAAGAATAGCCAGGGCTACTAGGTTGGACAGCCCCATGCCAACGAGGGTATCGATCTCGATGCGGTGTAGCGCCCGTCTCCCCTGCTCTGGCGCCTGCAGCAGATCGAGACGACGCGGATGCGCGCGCATGTCTTCTACCTCTTCCTCCGACTGCCAGAAGAACAGGTAAGGGCTGATGGTCGTGCCGAACACGGCAACCACGGCGGTTAAATAGCCGGATGTCCAGGCGATGTGCGGAACGAAGAAATGACTTGCCAGACGTGCCCAGTCGATGTGGACCACGGCCACCACCGCAAAATAAGCGAAAAGCGACAGCGTGAACCACTTGAGCACCGATACGTAGCGGGTGTACTGCAGCAGCAGTTGCATGCTCACGCAGATGACAGCGAAGAAAAGCACGTACAGCCACTTCGGCCCGGCCACGAGCAGTGCCATTGCATCGGCCATCGCCCCAAGGTCTGCGCCGAGATTGATAACATTGGCCACCAGCAGCAGTACCACGACCCACTGCAGCAACCAGTTCGGATAATGGCGTCGCAGCACACCCGCGATGCCGTGGCCGGTCGTGCGCCCGATGCGCGCGCTGATCATCTGGATCGCGACCATCAACGGATAGCTGAAAAACAGCGTCCACGACAGCCCATATCCGAAGGCCGCGCCGACCTGGCTATACGTGGCGATTCCGCTAGGGTCGTCATCGGATGCCCCGGTGATCAGCCCTGGCCCCAGCACACCCAGCAGACGCGGCTTTGACGGGCCGACAACGGGGTCTCGCGTGACGTCAGCTGAGCCCGGCGGCAGGTCGGCTTGACTCATGAGCTCGTCGCCTCTGACCAGGTCCAGTTCCGGATCGCTTCCGGATCGACCCCTTCCGCATGCGCGTAGGCGAGATGTTCGATAATCTGGCCGCGCAGCCACTCCTTCGTATGCGCGCCGACGATGCGCAGCGCGGGCACGCGGTCGATGACATTGATGGCCAGCGAGAAACGATCGACCTGGTTGATGATCGCCAGCTCGAGAGGCGTGTTGATGTTGCCTTTCTCGTGGTAACCGTGGACGTGCATGTTGCGATGGTTGGCCCGGTTGTAGGTCAGCTTGTGCACGAGCGACGCATAGGAATGGAAGTTGAAGATCACCGGCCTGTCCGTCGTGAACAGCGAATCGAAGTCCCGGTCGGACAGCCCGTGCGGATGGTCGGTGTCCGCCATCAGTCGGAACAGATCCACCACGTTGACGAAGCGGATCTTCAGATCAGGGAAATGAGATCTGAGGATTTGCACCGCGGCCAGTGCCTCCATGGTTGCGATGTCGCCGGCGCAGGCTACCACAACGTCCGGGTCCGCGCCCTGGTCGGTCGACGCCCAGTCCCAGATGCCAATGCCCTTCGTGCAATGAACGGCTGCGGCATCGGCATCCAGATACTGAAGATGGGACTGCTTGTCGGCGACGATGACATTCACGTAGTCGCGCGAACGCAGGCAGTGATCGGCCACGCTCAGCAGACAGTTCGCATCAGGCGGGAGGTAAATGCGGACAACATCCGGACTCTTATTTGTGACTACATCAAGGAAGCCCGGATCCTGGTGGGTGAAACCATTGTGGTCCTGCCGCCACACGAGCGAAGTAATGAGCAGGTTCAGCGACGGCACCGGCTTGCGCCAGTCGAGATCGCGCTTCGACTTCTCCAGCCATTTCGCATGCTGGTTGAACATGGAGTCGATCACATGCACGAATGCTTCGTAGGTCGCAAAAAACCCGTGACGGCCGGTGAGCAGATACCCCTCAAGCCATCCTTCGAGCGTGTGTTCACTCAGCATCTCCATGACCCGACCGTCCGGCGAAAGATCCCCGCCATCGGCATCGGATGGCTCACTCTGTGCCAGCCAGGTCTTGGACGACGCCTCGTAGACCGCCGTCAGACGGTTGCTGGCCGTCTCGTCCGGTCCGAACATGCGGAAGGAGGTCATATTCCGTCGCATGACGTCGCGCAGGAAACGGCCGAGCACCTCGGTCGTCGGAACATACCCGCTTCCTGGCCCCCTCACTTCGATCGCGTAGTCACGAAACTCCGGCATGTCGAGCGCGCGCGAAAGCAGTCCGCCGTTCGCGTGCGGATTGGCGCTGATCCGACGGTCGCCCTGCGGGGACAGTTCGCGCAGTTCAGGAACAAGCCGGCCCCGCGCGTCGAACAGGTCTTCCGGCGTATAGCTACGCAGCCAGTCCTCGACCAGCTTCAGGCTTGCAGGGTTCGTGGCAGGATCCAGAACAGGCACCTGATGGGCGCGCCACGATCCCTCGACCTTATGACCGCCGACCTCCTTCGGCCCCGTCCACCCCTTCGGCGTGCGTAGCACGATCATCGGCCAGCGCGGCCGAGTCGTATCGCCTGTTTCACGCGCATGCGTCTGGATTGCACGGATTTCGTCCAGGCACGCATCGAGCGTGGCGGCCATTTTCTGGTGCATCGTCACCGGATCGTCACCCTCGACGAAGTAGGGCTTGTGGCCATACCCGGTGAAAAGTGCCTCAAGCTCTTCGTGCGGAATGCGCGCGAGGATGGTGGGATTCGCGATCTTGTAGCCGTTCAGATGGAGCACCGGCAACACCGCCCCGTCGCGGACCGGATTGAGAAACTTGTTCGAGTGCCACGACGTCGCAAGCGGCCCGGTTTCGGCCTCGCCATCACCGACCACCACTGTCACGACCAGATCCGGATTATCGAATGCTGCACCGTAGGCATGCGAAAGACTGTAGCCAAGCTCACCGCCTTCGTGAATGGAACCCGGCGTTTCCGGTGTGCAATGCGAGCCGATGCCGCCCGGAAAGGAGAACTGACGGAAAAACCGCCGCATGCCAGGCTCGTCCCCCGTACAGTCCGGGTAGATCTCCGAATAGTGCCCTTCGAGATAGGCGTGTGAAAGCGTCGCCGGTGCACCGTGCCCGGGGCCGGAGATGAAAATCACGTCGAGGTCCCGCTCGCGGATGACGCGATCCAGGTGCACAAGCACGAAGCTCTGCCCCGGATCCGAACCCCAATGGCCAAGCAACCGGTTCTTGATGTGTTCCGGTTTCAGAGGTTCCCGCAACAGAGGGTTATCGCGCAGGTAGATCATGCCTGCGGAAAGATAGTTGCAGGCCCGCCAGTAGCGGTCCATGTCGCGCACCACGTGATCCGGCAATGGTTTCTGGCTCGGAGAATCAGTCATCACGGCTCCTGGGGGCATGTGGGACAGCGGGTGCCTGTCAGCGGGCACCTGCTGCGATCTGGTTACCCAATCGTATTGGGGCATGTCACTGCCGAAGCAAAGCAGTGGATGTTGTACAGCGTGACTTCAGCTATCTCGCGCATTGCCTCGACCGTAAAAAAACCCTGGTGTCCCGTCACGAGAACGTTGGGAAAGGTCAGCAGCAACTGGAACACGTCATCATCCAGAATGTTCGACGACCGGTCACGAAAGAAGAGACTCTCTTCCTGCTCGTACACGTCGATTGCGAGAGAGCCAAGATGCCTGCTTCTCAGGGAATCAATGACGGCACGCGTGTCGATCAGGCCGCCCCGCGAAGTGTTTACCAGCATGGCGCCGCGTTTCATCTGCGCCAGCGTCGCGCGGTTGATCATGTGCCGGTTAGCGTCAGTCAGTGGACAGTGCAGTGACACGATGTCGGACTGTGCAAGAAGAACGTCGAGCGAAACCTGGGTTCCGAGTTCCGCGAACGCCGACGAGACCGATACATCAAAGCCCAGGACCCGGCATCCGATACCCTTGAAGATACGCGCAGTGGCCAAGCCGATCCGGCCCGCGCCGACGATGCCGATCGTCTTGCGCGAAAGCGTCGTACCCAGCAGTCCATCCAGCGAAAAATTGCCTTCGCGCACGCGCAACCACGCGCGGTTGGTATGCCGGTTAAGCGTCATCACCAAGGCGAGCGCATGTTCCGCAACCGCCTCGGGAGAATACGCCGGCACCCGTGCCACGAAGAATCCCAGCTTTTTCGCTGCGGCGATGTCGACATTGTTGAAGCCAGCACAGCGCAAAAAGATGGCGCGCGCGCCCTGCCCGGCCAGCGCTTCGAGTACCGCCGTGTCGAGCCTGTCATTCACGAATACGCAAACGGCGTCTGCTCCCTGAGCCAGAGAGACCGTCTGGTCCGAAAGCGACGCTTCCTGATACACGAACTCGACGTCCAGCCCACCCTGATGGCCTTGCAGGGTCTCTTCAAGAAAGCGCTGGTCGTACGGTTGACTGCTGAAAACGGTAACCCGCATCCATCGCTCCGCTACATATCAGATTGGCGCCCGCTCCACGCCTGAAGCTGGGCGAGATACTGCCCGCGGGTGTATGCCCCCGGATCTTTCAGCCGTGCAAAGCTCATGGCACCGCGGATACCGTCAAGCGAAGCAACGCCACGCGTCTCGAGCCACTCGTCCAGCCCGCGCAGTATCGTGCTGAAACAGCCTGGACCGTCGCGCAATACCGCAGACGTCACCATAACCACGTCCGCGCCCGCATAGAGGTATTTGATCACTTGTTCGGCATTCTCCACGCCAGTCGATGCGGCGAGCGACGCCTGCACCCGTCCTGCCAGCAGCCCGATCCACTGCAGCGGCAGGCGCATGTCAACCGGCTGACTCAGGACCGGCTCGCTCGAGAGGGCAAGCCGATGCAGATCGATGTCCGGCTGCACAAAACGGTTGAATATCACCAGTCCGGCAGCGCCTGCCTCCACAAAACGGCTTGCCATGTTTCCAACGTTGGTGAAGTATGGCCCCATCTTCACGGATAGCGGAATCGTGAGGGCTCCGCGGAGTTCCTGCACGGTCCTGACGTAGCGCATCTCGATCGCTGAACCGCTTTCCGAAAGATCGGTCGGTACCGCAAACAGGTTCAGCTCGAGCGCGTGCGCACCCGCCTGCTGAAGCTGCCGCCCATGGTCCAGCCAGCCCCCGGGCGTTGTGCCGTTCATGCTCGCAATCACGGGAACAGACAGACGATCGCGCGCGCGACGCACCAGATCCAGGTAGCGCTCGGGAAGAAGCCCGTACGGGCCAGACGCAATGTGTACTGGAGGAAGATAGTGCTGGGGCGCTTCGGCGCTATGATCAACGCCCATCGAGAGGATCGCCTCACGCCGGCTGCCCACGGCGTCGATCTGCTCCTCGAAGAGCGACGGCAGCACGACCGCGGCCGCGCCGGCATCCTCCAGCCGCATCAGGTGGTCGAGTTCCCCATTCGCGGGCGATGCCGATGCTACGAGCGGATTACCCAGCTTCAACCCGAGCCAGGATGTCGTCAGGTCCATTGCGCGTTCTCCTCGTAATTCACATGCAGGTGCGATATGTGGCCGTCACGCGTCGACCCTGCTGGCGCCGTTGGCGGACGGCGCGTTGCTCCAGAACCGGCTGCCGTCGCGGGCCGCAAGATCCTCATACTGGCGAAACTTTTCGTCGACCCATCGTTGTGCTGCGTCCAGCAGACGGGCGGCCGTATCACCGTCGCTCTCAGCCAGCGAACTGTAGCGGATCTCGTTGTACGCATAGTCTTTCAACGGAATGGAAGGCCGCATCGAGTCAAGCTGGAAAGGATTCATACCGACCTGTCGCATGGCCGGGTTATAACGGAACAGGGGCCAGTAACCGCTGCCGGTCGCGAGCGCCTGTTGATGCATGCCCTGACGCATGTCGATACCGTGCGCAATGCAATGGCTATACGCGAGGATCAGCGACGGACCGTCGTAAGCTTCCGCCTCACGAAACGCCTGCAGGGTCTGTTGCGGATTCGCACCCATGGCGACCTGGGCGACATAGATGTTGCCGTAGGCGATCGCCTGCAATGCCAGATCTTTTCGCGGCACACGCTTACCCGCCGCCGCGAACTTGGCGACCGCCGCGAGCGGTGTTGCCTTCGACGATTGGCCGCCGGTGTTCGAATACACCTCCGTGTCGAGCACGAGCACATTCACGTCACGGCCCTGTGCGAGCACATGATCGAGGCCGCCATAACCGATGTCATATGCCCAGCCATCCCCGCCCACCAGCCAGATACTGCGTCGAACCAGGTGATCAACTACCGACAGGAGATCGTCCGCCCGTGCATCGTCGGAAAGCGCAAGCAGTCGGGTTTTCAGCAGCGCCACACGCTCACGCTGTGTGCGAATGTCGGACTCCCGCGTCTGTGGTCCCGCCAGGATGGCAGCCACGAGATCCGCGCCAACCTGCGGTGCCAGCTCCTTTAGCCGACGGTGCGCCAGTGCCAGTTGCTGATCGGCAGCGAGCCGGAAGCCCAGTCCGAACTCCGCGTTATCCTCGAACAGCGAGTTGGACCATGCTGGACCCCGTCCTTCCTTATCCTTCGACCATGGCGTAACTGGCAGATTGCCACCGTAGATCGAGGAGCAGCCCGTCGCATTCGCAATCTGCAGCCGGTCGCCGAAAAGCTGGCTCAACAGGCGCAGATACGGCGTTTCCCCACAACCCGCGCATGCCCCCGGAAACTCGAACAGCGGCTGGAGAAACTGCACGCCCCGCACATTTGCAAAATCGACGCGGGCCCGGTCATTGACCGGCAGAGACTCGAAGAAGCGGATATTCTTTTGCTCCAGTTCCAGGACAGGCAGTTTGTCGACGAGGTTCAGCGCCTTCGTTTCCGGCTCTACGGCGCTATACGCCGGACAGGCCTCGACGCACAGCCCGCAGCCGGTGCAGTCCTCGACATAGATCTGCAGCGAAAAACGGGCTTCCGGATAGCCGCGCGCATTGACGGGCGCAGAGGGAAAGGAGCCTGGGGCGCCGGCCAGGCGATCCTCGTGAAAGTAGCGGGCGCGGATCACGCCATGGGGACAAACGAAACCGCATTGCCCGCACTGGATGCACAGGTCACTGCGCCACTGCGGCACCGTGTCGGACACGTTGCGCTTCTCATAGGCGCTGGTGCCCGACGGAAACGTGCCATCCGCAGGCATGAGACTGACGGGAATGGCATCACCCTTGCCTGCAAACATCATCGCCGTGACGTCGCGCACGAACTCCGGCGCGTCGATCGGCACGACTGGGGGAGGCTCGCCCCCGTCCGCCGTCTCCGGTACCGTCACCTGCTGCATTCGCGTCAGCGCGCCGTCGACCGCCGCATCGTTCATCTGCACGACCCGCTCGCCCTGTCGCCCGTATGTTTTACGGATTGCCTTCTTGATCGCCGCGACCGCCTCATCGCGTGGCAATACGCCGGACAGCGCAAAGAAACAGGTCTGCAGCAGCGTATTCACACGAAAGCCCAGACCCAGCTCGCGCGCGGTGGCCGACGCATCGATCACATAGACGTTCAGCTTGCGGTCGATGATCGTCTGCTGCACCGGACGCGGCAGGTGCTCCCATACAGCATCAGCGGAATATGGCGCGTTGAGCAGGAAGGTCGCGCCCGGCGCGGCGTATTGCAACACGTCCACGCGCTCAAGGAAGTCGAAACGATGGCATGCGACGAAGCCGGCACGGCTGATCAGGTACGGGGCATGAATGGGGCGTGGGCCGAAACGCAGATGCGAGACCGTCTGCGCGCCGGACTTGTGCGAGTCGTACACGAAATAGCCCTGCGCATAGTTGCCGGTATCCTCGCCGATGATTTTCACGCTGTTCTTGTTCGCGCCGACCGTGCCGTCAGCGCCAAGTCCGTAAAAGACCGCCCGCGTCACGTCGTCTGGCTCGATGTCGAATGCCGGATCGTAGTCGAGACTCAGATGCGTGACGTCGTCTTCTATCCCCACGCTGAAGCTATGACGCGGCTGCGATTGTTCCAGTTCATCGAACACGGCCTTCGCCATCGCCGGGGTGAAATCCTTGCTTGAGATCCCATAGCGGCCACCGGTCACCAGCGGCAACGATACACGCTCGCCGCGACTGAACGAGTTTGCCAGCGTCGCGACCACGTCCTGGTAAAGTGGCTCCCCCGAAGCACCCGGCTCCTTGGTCTGCTCCAGAACGGCGATACGCGTGACCGACGCAGGCAACTCTGCCAGGAAATGGGCGGCTGAAAACGGCCGGTAAAGCCGCACCTGCAGCATGCCTACCCTGCGACCCTGCGCGGTAAGAGTCCTGACGGTTTCCTGCACGGTTTGCGCGCCTGAGCCCATCAGCACGATGATGTGCTCCGGATCCGGCGCGCCTGCATATTCGAACAACCGGTAACGGCGCCCGGTCAGATCACCAAAACGGTCCATCAGCTTTTCGACAATGCCGGGAACCGCGTCGTAATAGCGGTTCACTGCCTCACGGGCCTGGAAATAGGTGTCCGGATTATGTGCCGTGCCGCGCACGAACGGCCGCTCGGGACTGAGGGCGCGGCCACGATGCGCACGGATCAGTCCGTCGTCCATCATCGCGTGCAGCACGTCATCGTCGAGCAGGTCGAGCGTGTTCAGCTCATGCGACGTACGAAACCCATCAAAAAAATGAAGAAACGGCACGCGCGATTCGAGGGTTGCAGCCTGTGCAATGAGTGCGCTGTCATGCGCCTCCTGCACCGAGGCAGCGCTGAGTAGTGCGAAGCCCGTCATCCGCGCGGCCATCACATCCGAGTGATCGCCGAAGATTGACAGTGCTGACGTCGCCAGTGAGCGGGCCGCCACATGAAAGACCGTCGAAGTCAGCTCGCCTGCGATCTTGTACATGTTGGGCAGCATCAGCATCAGCCCCTGGGATGCGGTGAACGTCGTCGTCAACGCACCCGATTGCAACGCGCCGTGCACTGCGCCCGCTGCACCTCCTTCTGCCTGCATCTCCTGCACGACCGGCAGATTGCCCCACAGGTTCTGAATGCCTTCTGCCGTCCATTGATCCGCCAGCTCGGCCATCGGCGAGGACGGTGTGATCGGGAAGATCGCACATACTTCGTTCAGTTTGTAGGCAACGGTCGCAACCGCCGTATTGCCGTCCATCGTGCTCCGGGTCATCGCGGGACCTCCACGGCAGGGGCAGCAACCGCGTCCGTCTCCGGCACCATGTCGATCGCATGGCAAGGGCACTGGTCGAAACAGACCGCGCAACCGGTACAACGCTCGAGTCTCACCTGATAGCCCCTGGTTGGCCCGAGCCGCTCGATGGCCTGGGTTGGGCACGCGGCGTAGCAGTTGTCACATTCGTAGCAGTTACCGCACGAGAGGCAACGACGCGATTCGTGGAGCGCCTGGCCCTCGTCAAGGCCGCCAATCACTTCCTCAAAACCACCGCGCTCGCCGACAGGCAGTGCGGACTGCGTGGACGGTATCGCATCGCTGTACAGTGGCAGGTGCAGCGCATCGAATCCGACGATTGCATGGCGCTCAGACCTGATGAGCGAGGTGCCCCCAAGCCACGCGTCGATGTGACGGGCCGCGCGCTTGCCGTGGCCGGTCGCCGTGGTCACCGTGCGGTTTGCCGGCGTCATGTCGCCGCCCGCGAAGATGCCGGCATAGCCCGTCTGAAAATCCTCGCCGACAATCACTGTGCCATCGGCTGCGAAGCCGATGCCCTGGATGTTGCGCAGGAATCCCGTGTCAGTCTGCTGGCCAAGTGCGAGAATCAGTGAATCAGCTTCCAGCGTCTCGTACTCGCCGGTCGGCTGGGCGCGGCCATCGCCGTCCAGGCGCATCTTTTCCACCCGGACGGACGTCCCATCAACATCCCGGATACTCGACAGCCACTGGATGCGCACGCCCTCTTCCAGCGCCTCGGCAGCTTCGAACGGCAGCGCGCCCATGTGCTCGCGGTCACGGTAATAGACGATCACCGCTTCTTCCGCGCCTAGCCGACGTGCGGTGCGCGCCGCATCCATCGCGGTGTTCCCGCCGCCGTATACCATCACGCGCCGCCCCAGTTGCGGCCGCTCCCCAGTGCCGGCCGCACGCAGCAATGTGACCGCGTCGAGCACCCGCGCCGCGTCGCGAGCCGGAATGTCGATATGTCGGGCCACCTGCGCCCCTATGGCAAGCAGCACCGCATCAAAGCGGCCCGTCGACTTCTCCGAGAGCACGTCCTCCACCTTCCGGTTCAGCACAATGCGGATGCCAAGCGACTCGAGGCGACCGATCTCATGGTCCAGAACATCGCGCGGCAGCCGGTATGCCGGAACCCCGAAGTGCAGCATGCCGCCCGCTACCGGACCCGCCTCATGGATCTCGACCGAATGACCACGCAGCGCGAGATGCCATGCTGCGGAGAGCCCGCACGGCCCGGCGCCAACGATCAGCACGCGTTTGCCGGTAGGCGGGGCCGGCGTGACGTACCAGCCGTGTTCGAGCGCCTGGTCCCCGAGAAAGCGTTCTACCGCATGCACGGAGACCGCGCTGTCGAGCGAGCCCCGATTGCATGCTGTCTCGCATGGGTGATAGCAAACCCGACCGTGGATGGCAGGAAATGGATTATCCGTGACCAGGCGTCGCCATGCGGCTTCGTACTTCCCGGCCTGCGCCAGCGCGAGCCAGCCCTGGATGTCCTCACCGGCGGGACACGCGTCGTTGCACGGTGGCAGCAGATCGTGCCAGACCGGGTGCTGCGTGCGCACCGGCCCCGTCGCCTGTCGACGGGTCAGGTTCACGGCAGGACTCATGTTCTCGAGGCGGATGTTCATTCGAACCTCTATTCGTATATGGGGTATCCGCGAATTCGCGCGCCGGTTTCTGTATGCCGGATGTCGCGACCCGCCGCAGGGACAAGAGCACCTATCTCGTGATCCCTGCCTGTGGCCCGGTTTCCTTCAGAAACAGCGCAAGCAACATTGCGACGACGATGCCACCAAGCAACCAGCCTCCAGCTTCCCGGAATACGGGCAGGTCAATCGGGCCACCGCCGGCGTAACGCGCCAGCAACCGGCCGAACAGAGGCGTGAGCCATGCACTGAACGTAAACACGAGGAAGTTGATTGCCCCGGTTGCACTGCCCTTGACGTTATCCGGATTAACTTCCTTGATCACCGAATATGGCAACATCGCAGCGCCGGAGCCAACACCTAGCAGCAGGCCGAGTACATAATGCGGTGCCACGCCGGCAGGCAGATAGAGGATGCCCGCACCGGACGCGAGCATCAGCAGGGCACCTGCGAACAGCACCGGTTTGCGACGGCCGATGTGATCGGACAGATAGCCCAGCAGTGGACAGCCGATAACCCAGCCGAGCGGCACCATGCTTGCGCGGTTCACCGCCTCCGCGTAGCTGACTTCCAGACCGTTACGCAGAAACGGCACGCCCCAGATCATGTCGCCAATGGTGGTCGGCAGGAACAGCAGACCCGCGCAAAAGCCACACAGGTACGATTGCGGATTGGTCAGCACTATCCGGTAAGGGGCAAACATCTTCGCCCAAGAACCCTGGCTTGCCGGTCCCGCATCGTGGCCATGTGGTGTGGCGAGAAACACCAGCAAGGCAATCACGAGAAGGCCTGCTCCTGACAGCCACCAGAACTGTTGCCAGGTGATCAGGCCATGGATCAGGGGGCCTACTGCAAACTGTCCTGCCGAGCCGCCGAGCATCCCGAAGCACTGCGTGAACCCGACCGCAGTTGCGAGGTAGCGTGGCGGAAAACCATGTGTCGCGAGATAGACCGCCCCCGTGAACGCGCAGGCGGATCCGGCGCCCTGGAGAAGCCGGCCAATCCCTGCTAACTGGACGCTCCCCAGACCGAACAGGACCGCCCCGACGGCGACGAGCACAATCCCCACCGGAATCACGCTCTTGCCCCCAAGCCGGTCGAGGGCCGCACCCGCGACAATCGAAAACAGTGAATAGGTGTAGTAGTACAGGCCAACCAGCGCACTGACACCCACCGCATCGCGACCGAATGCTGCGGACAGCTCCGGGACCATCACCCCTGGCGCCGAGCGCAACGCATACTGCACGAAGTAGAAGATGATGCAGAAGAGCCAGGCGATCACAAAGCCGATATGCATCGGCTCACGAGCCGTCAGGGTCGACGAAGAACTGGGCGTTACACTTGCCATCGGAACCTTCCTGTCTTGACGACTACGTTCAACAACCCGGGAAGTACACTGCTGGCTACCTCTCCTGCGTTTAAATGCTTTCCGCAATCCACGCAGCGATTCCGGGCCAGGTGTCTTTCAGCGTCCGTGAGCCCATGAACAGGCCGATATGACCGCCCGGCACAAGTTTCTTCACGACGTTCATTGCTGACGTACCCAGATACTTCGTCGCGTCGAACACCTGTTCCGGCGTTGTAATGTCGTCCGACTCCCCCGCGAGGAGGTAGACCGGACACGTTATCGACTTGAGGTTCAGCACGCGGCCGAGGCCAACGAACGTTCCCTTCGCCAGCCGGTTTTCCCTGAAAATCTTCCGGATGACCTGCAGATACCATCGCCCCGGGAGATCAAGCGGGTTTTCGTACCAACTCTCGAATGCTTCCTCCTTTTTCAGGTACGCCGGATCGTCAATGTGCTCATACAGATCGATGTGTTCTGAGATGTAGTGCTGCTCCGGGTGCATGTTCTTCCAGCCCTGAAGCATGAACTTCCCGCGCATCAGGCCCCCGCCCATTCTGACCAGCTCCTCGTAGAAGGATTCGGGGTACGTATGCACCATCCGTTTGATCGGACCGTCGCCCGCATCGGTATCGATTGGCGAGCCAGCGAGCACGAAGCGCGCAACCTTGCCCGGGAAGCGCGCAGCGTACATGACTGACATCCAGCCGCCCTGGCATAAACCGACCAGATTGACGCGGCCGCCCAACTCGTCCACGCAGACGTTCAGTTCAGCCAGGTACTGGTCGATTTCCAGGTCCTTCATGTCTTCAGTCGCTGACTTCCAGTCGATCAGATAGAGCCGCGAAACGCCGTTGTCCCGCAGCGTCTCCATCAGGCTCTGACCGGGCTGGTAATCGGCAATCATCGATCGGTGACCCGCATAAGGCGCGTCCACGATGGTCGGCAGACCGCAGGCGGCCGGGCTCGAGTAATCCCGCAGCACCATCGTTCGAAGGTCGAGGAAAGGTCGGTTGTTCGTTGCGAGCGAAGGTTGGAGACCAGAATGCAGCTTTTCTTCTTCGGCCAGAAATGCGAGGTTTCTCGCAGTCAATGCTGTACCGGCCTCAAACATCGCTGTAGCGGCCATCATCGGCCAGAAGAAAGGAAGTGGCGGAACCGGAGTTCTGTTATGAGGTAAACGACCCATCAAGCATCTCCGTGCTGGAACTGGCATTGATAACGCCCCGGCAGGCCAAGCGCGTACCATACCTCCCACAGGGGCGTGGGGTTGTGTGGATGATCGGTGCCAAGGCGACAGCCTTTGTCACGCGTCACGTTTTTTTGGTCGGGCAATCGCAACCGCACCGGCTACCTCCCCCGTATCAAACTTGACCAGTGAGAACGCGACGTCCGCGTAGATACGCGTGCCGTCCCTGTGCATCGCGCCGGTCAAAACCGCTTGCCCATGATGTTTCGTCTCGCCAGATTCGATCGCCCGGCTGAAGCCATGCCAGTGCGCAGCGCGAAGATGAACCGGAATGATCAGGTCCAGGCTTTGCCCCAACGCCTCCTGCTCCTGGTATCCAAACAGCGCCTCCGCCGCGATGTTCCAGCGGATGATCACGCCGTTCCGGTCCGCGCAGATAAGCGCATCGGGGGCCTGCCCGACGATCAGCGCGTCGAGAGGCGCAGTGTCTGCCATGATTAAGTCCTCGGATCGGGGCCGACAGAATCTGATGGCCTCATCCTGAATAGGGTTCAACGATCCGGGAGGCGGATCAGATCAAGTGTGACAAGGACAAGGATCAGCGCAGGGATGATGAGCGGTTCCGACGTCAGGCCTGCCATGATGGCACCGACGGCTGCCGAAAGACTGTAGGTAAGCCACGCGAGGCCAGGCAGGAGCACGTCGGCGAGAGACGGGCGCTTTTCCGTCGCACTTCTGCCGCCAAAATATCGGCCAATGAACGTGTCTGAAAACTTCACCATGTTATTGGTCACGACCAGCGTCTGCAGCGAAACCGCACCGAAACGGCTGATCGTCTCCCCCTGCATCCCGAGCGCCAGTGCCAGAATCGGGAGTTCGACCGGCACCCGCAACGCGGGATATCCGCGCACGACACCGGCGATGACGAGCAGCACGGCCATGATGCACAGTTCGAGCGGCGGCCGCTTCAGGTGACGCCGGATCACGCTCGCGATCATGCAGCCGATAAAGAACGCACCGATGGCAAACGCAAGCAGCGCAAAGCGGGACCATGCGGCCTGCGCCAGGCTCCAGCCCAGTTGCACGGTGTTGCCTGTCATGATGGCCGGATAGATCCCGCCCGCGTCCTTGTATCCGATCACCTCCACGAAACCGCAAACGGTGGTGAGCGCAACGACGCGCCGCACATTGACGCGCAACGGGAGCACAGTCGGGGATGCGACTGACATGTCCATCCTGATCTCCCTATGCTCAGGCACTGCGGCCGGTTGGCTTGAACTCGGCGCGCAACGCAGCCCCGTGCTGATCCAGCGACGGCGCCCCTGGGCGCACCGCCGGGTCGGCATAGCTGCTGAGCTTGATCGGATTGCCCGGCATTTTCACCCCGCCAGCTTCGATCACCATGTTGCGCGCAGCTGTCTGCGGTAATGCCGCAGCCTCCGCAATATCGAGCAACGGTCCCACAGGAACGCCGGCCTCGTGAATGACCTGCAGCCAGTGCGCCGCGTCCTGCTCACGTAACGTCACTTCAAGCGCTTCCTTGAGGGCAGCGGCATGCTCCATGCGATGACGGTTGTCCGAGAACCGTGCGTCGTCCACGAGTTCAGACCGCCCAATCGCGCTGCACAGTTTAAGAAACAGCGAATCGTTACCAGCACAGATCACGAACTGCCGGTCGCGTGCTTCGTAGATGTCGAAAGGTGCCATGTAGGGATGGCGATTGCCGATGCGACCCGGCGCCTTCCCGGTTGCCACGTAGGACATGAACCCATGTTCCAGGAACGCGAGCGTCGCATCGAACATGGCGACGTCGACATGCGCCCCTTTGCCAGTTTTCTCCCGATCGTACAGGGCGCTCGCAATGCCACTGAACATGAAGATACCGCCGCATAGATCGGAGAGCGATGTACCGACCCGGGTGGGCGGACCGTTCGGGAAACCTGTCGCGTCGATGATGCCACTCATCGCCTGGACGATCGTATCGTAGGCGGGGTACGTGGCCATCGGTCCGGTCTGGCCAAAGCCGGAAGACGACGCGTAGATCAGTCGCGGATTGATGCGCGAAAGCTCCTCGTACGAAAACCCGAGGCGCTGCATTGTGCCGGGCCGATAGTTCTCCGCCAGCACGTCGGCCTTGCGCACCATGTTCAGGAAGATGTCACGGTCACCGTCCGCCTTCAGATCCAGGACGATGCTTTCCTTGCCCCGGTTCACAAAGCTGAAATAGAGCGACTGGTCGCCAACAAACGGACCAAGAAGCCGCGTATCGTCGCCATGATCCGGCTGCTCGACCTTGATCACTCTCGCGCCAAGATCTGTCAGGATATTCGTCCCAAACGGACCATTGAGCACGTGCGTCAGGTCAATGACGAGCACATCCGAAAACGGGCCGTCCGGGCGCGTCCTTGCTGCTGATGAAGAGTCCATTATTCTTCCCATCATGATGTGACGTGGCTGGGTTTCGGCCACACGCGATGCTGCTCACCCAGATGACGTGCGGTGTGACCCGACGCCTGCCTATTTCGTAGCCGCCAACCCGCTTTTCGGATTGAGGTTTTTCAGGTGTCCGCTTTCCGTGCCCGCATGGGGGTCAATCACACAGTTGATCAATGTTGGCGCCTTGGCCGCAAGTGCCGTCGTCAGCGCTGCGGTCAGTTCTTCCGGTCGGGTAACGTGATAGCCCTTGCCGCCAAAAGCCTCGATCAACCTGTCGTAACGTGCAGAACCCATCAGAACCGTCGGCCCCGGGTCGGCCCCGCCACTCCGGTTGATATCATCACCGTGATAAATCCCACCATTGTTGAACACCACGATGACAACCGGCAGGCGGTAACGGCAAATGGTTTCGATCTCCATGCCGCTAAAGCCGAACGCGCTGTCTCCCTCGATCGCCACGACAGGTCGTCCGCTGGTCACCGCGGCGCCAATCGAGTACCCCATCCCAATGCCCATGACGCCCCACGTTCCCGCGTCAAGCCGCCTGCGTGGCATTTGCATATCGATGATGTTTCGCCCGAAGTCCAGTGTGTTCGCGCCTTCGTTGACAAGATAGACGTCGGGATTGTTCGCCAGAACATCCCGGACTGCACGCAGGCCGCTCTGGAACGTCATCGGGTCCGGGTTGGCCTGCAGATTCGCCGCCATCTTCTCTTCATTGTGCTTGCGGCGCTGGATGATCGCTTCCGTCCACGCGTCCGGCGTGCGCACGGGCGTCGTTGACAGAGCCTGCAGGAACGCAGCCATTGCCGAAGCGATGTCGCCGGCCACCGGCGCGGCAATCGCGCGGTTACTGTCGAACTCGGCGGGCTCGATCTCGACCTGGATCAGCCTGGCGTTTGCGGACCATTGCGGCGCCTTACCGTGTCCGAGCAGCCAGTTCAGGCGCGCACCAAGGAGCATGACAACATCAGCCTGACCCAGCACGAAGGAACGCGCGGCCGCTGCGGACTGCGCATGATTGTCTGGCAAAAGCCCCTTGGCCATCGACATCGGCAGAAATGGAATACCGGTCTCTTCCAGAAATGCCCGGATGGCATCGTCGGCCTGTGCGTAGGCGGCGCCTTTGCCAAGGATAACCAGTGGACGCTGCGCGCTCGCGAGGAGCGAAAGCGCACGTGTCACCGATTCCTGCGAAGGGATGCGCGCGGGGGCCGGGTCGACGACCTTGATGAGCGATGCGTGCGCCGATGCTGCGTCGGTGGTGGCCGCCAAAGCCGCAGCGGTGAGATCCAGGTAGACGCCGCCCGGCCTTCCCGACACCGCGGCACGGATTGCGCGGGCGACACCGATGCCGATATCCTCGGGCCGGTTGATCCGGAACGCCGCCTTGGCGAACGGCTTCGCGGCGTTCATCTGGTCAAGCTCTTCGTAGTCGCCCTGCTGCAGATCGATGATCGCACGGTCGCTGGACCCGCTGATCTGGATCATCGGAAAACCGTTCGTCGTGGCATTGGCAAGCGCGACCAGGCCGTTGAGGAAACCAGGGGCCGAGACGGTCAGGCACACACCCGGCCACTGATTGAGATAACCCGAAATCGCGGCGGCATTTCCCGCGGACTGTTCGTGACGGAAACCAAGGTACCGGATTCCCTCGGCTTGGGCAAGGCGTGCGAGGTCCGTGATGGGAATGCCGGCTACGCCATAGATAGTGTCGATGCGGTTGAGTTTCAGCGCCTCGACGGCCAGATGAAAGCCATCTGTCAGTGCGGCCTGTGCAGGACTGTCTGCCATATTGAATCCCCGTTCTGCTGAGTAAGTGACAATGCCGCGAAAAATCAGATCACATTCTTTTCCCTGAAATCGGCGATCTGCTCTTTCGAGTAACCCAGCTCAGTCAGCACTTCCTCATTGTGTTCGCCTAGCAGCGGTGACGCGGTGATGGTCGGCGTGAAAGCCGAGAACTTGGGCGGGCATCCCACCGTGTAGTAGGTTCCACGCTCCTTGTGCTCGACGGCCACGATCGAGCCGTTCGCACGCAGCGATTCGTCGTGCAGCAGCTCTTTTGTCGTCAGCACGGGCCCGCAGGGGATCTCGTACTTGCGCATGATCTCGACGACCTCATGCTTGTCCTTGTCGATCGTCCAGGCCTCAACGGCCGCATAGACGTCAAACAGGTGCGGAATGCGAGCCTCGGGCGTCGCAAACTTCGGATCAGTGATCCACTCCGGCTTCCCGATGACTTTGCATACGTTCTCCCAACCCCAAGGCTGAAAAATCACATAAACGTAATCGTTAGGATCGATCTTCCAGTTCTTGCACTTCAGCATCCAGCCAGGTACGCCCGACCCGGAAGCGTTTTCGCCGCGCGGCACCGTGTCGCCAAAAGGCTTGTGCGGATACTGCGGGTATTCAGTCAGTTCGCCGTTGCGTTCCAGTCGCTGCTGGTCGCGGATTTTCACGCGACACAGGTTCAGTACGGCGTCCTGCATTGACATATAAACTTTCTGGCCTTTGCCCGTTTTCTCACGGTGAAGCAGTGCTGCCAGCAATCCGATCAGCAGATGCATGCCCGTGTTCGAGTCGCCCAACGCCGCCCCCGACATCAGCGGAGATCCTTCGACCAGACCGGTTGTCGACGCCGCGCCACCTGCCGCCTGGGCAATATCTTCGTAGGTCTTGAGGTCGCCGTAGGGGGAGTTTTCAGGAAAGCCCTTCACGGTCCCATAGATCAGCCGCGGATTCAACTGGTGCACGTGATCCCAGCCAAAACCCATGCGCTCAAGTGCGCCCGGCGCGAAGTTTTCAACAAGGATATCTGCCTGCTCTAGCAGTTTGGTCAGGATCTCTTTGCCCTCAGGCGTCTTCGTATTGAGCTCCAACGAACGCTTGTTCGAATTGAGCATCGTGAAGTACAGGCCGTCCTTATCCGGGATGTCGCGCAGTTGCTGCCGGGTCACATCGCCCTTTCCGGGGAGTTCGATTTTAAGGACATCGGCTCCGAACCACGCGAGCATTTGAGTACAGGCCGGCCCCGCCTGTACGCCTGTGAAATCGATAACCTTGATACCGCTAAGTGGGAACTCCATCGCTCAATCCTCTGAAAGTGTAAAAACACTGTCTTCGATTAAGCATCTTTTGAAAAATAGCAGCATTGATCCAGATCAAAATCTGGCAGCCCAGTTAATTTTCGTTCGCGGATAACGTTACGAACCATTACTTAGCAACGTAGGTGCCGTCTCACGTAGGCGCTGCTCCGCCCATCTGTCAGCGAAAGGAGCCCGGTGGAACGGGACTAGCAACCGTCGGAACATGTCCGGCCAGCAAACTCAGTTTTACGGGGTCCTTAACGGAGATCAGCCGCGGGCCGTCGCGGGTCACGGCTCCCTCTTCTTCCAGAAAATGCAGGCCCCGGCTTACCGCTTCTATCGACAAACCCACATAGTCGGCAACCTCCTGACGACTCATAGGAAGAACGATCGTACTGCGGCCTTCGACCTGGTCAAAGTTGGCTTGCTGGATCCACAAGAGAAAACGGGCAACACGTACCGACGCATCGCGCTTCGATACCATAATGGCGTGATACTGCGAGTGCCGCAGTTCGTGACATAGCTTGCAGAGCAAACCTATATCAAGGCGCGGATCGCGCTCCAAAATCGCTTTCAGATCGGATATTGGAATGCGAAAAACCGACAAGGGGGTTAACGCTTTTGCCGTCGAAACGTAAAAGCCGTCTGCGCTGAGTCCGATCAAGTCATGTGGAAAAAGGAAAGCCGTCACACACCTCACCCCTTCAGGCTCGATACGATACGTCTCAGCAACACCAGTCACGATGTTATAGACGAACCGGGAAGCCTCCCTTTCCGAATATAGAAGCGAGTTTCGAGGTATTTCGATCAACTCAGATACCTGCATCAGTGCATCTTGCTCTGCCGCCGAAAGCAGTTCAACCGCACTGCCATCGCCGTTGTCGTCGAATGGTGCGGCGAAGATCGACGGTCGCACCGCCGTCAAAAGCTGCCGTTGGGAATGATTCATGGTCGAGTCACCATATACCTCAGCAAAAATCCGTTCCCGATAAACCGCTAGCAAAATATACCCGCTAGCGCCTAGCGCGGCCGCTGCTAACTGACCAAACGGAAGATGTCCAAAAATCGTCGCCTCTCATACCGTGCCCCATTCTCAGATGTCATTTCGAAAACATGCTGAGATCGACCAGGTCGTGATAAAGCACACCACTGCGTATTCTAGCTCAGCGTCAGGCGATGGCTCCCAGGTTCCTGCTTGCGCCGCAACCGCTCGCAGCGGCTGCGCTCATCCGACTGCTCCACCGACGACGCCCCAAATCTATACAGGTTACGGCCAATCGGAAAACGTAACCGTCATGGACCGCGCAAAGCCCTCATCGCCCCATACGGGTTATCGAATGGGACGGCCTGAATCACGGTCTCCTGCACCATTGCCTCCTGTTCCCCTCGCAACCTTGAGAATCTCGTTAGCACGATGTTACTCACTGAGATCGCACTCTAATACGACAGCGTCATAAAATTCATGGCTCTGCAGGGGTTCTTTCGTCCTTTGCATGAGCATGTGATGGACTGGGAGAGATGGTTCGAAGGGTACCAGGAACACCGATGCGACGCGATTGAAGGCAGCTTCATAGTCCCGCGCCCCGAGGCGTCCACAATCTTCGCTTCTTTGACGTGCCGACCACGCGGCCTCGGCCCATCTAGCATGGCCGTTGAAAAGTGCCCCGTCATGAAGACCGACACCGTGTTCACGAGGTATCCGTATGCGATTTGCTGCTGAATTACGGGTCCACCAGCTGATTTTTGCTGGCAACGCACCCGGTTGATACGACGGCGCTGCATGATCGCCACGTCGCCGGGCTAATCTCGTCGCTCCTTGCCGCACCACAGCTGGCATACGCGCCATGCGGCTCAGCCTGCTCGCCACCGTCGTCAGCTTGCAGTGCTGATCGGCGCGCCTGAGCCCGCGATAGAACGTCTGCCGGATCCGTCCGACCGTTTTACCCGAGCCGACATGCTCCTCGACACGCTTACGGATGATCTGGCTGCCCCGCTACCCCACATGCCGCGAAGTGCGACGTCGATTGCACTACCGCCAGCGCGCTCATCGTTGCGTGCGACATGCGGCGTCACGTTGCGGGCGCGGCAATCGCTCACGAAGTCACGCGTGCCATAGGCCTTGCGGCACCCACTTTCTTCGCTGCGTGCCTGGCACGCGCTCGAGCAGCCGCAAGGCGCTGACCCGCGCGACGAAACCATCCGCATGACTAACAACAGCGCCGACCACCAGCCCGGAGCGGTTCTCCATCAGGATGTAGCAGTGGTAGCACAGGATGTGCTGGACTCTTTATACTCTTCTTGAACAGACGGGCGCCGGATCCGTACCCGAGTCATGCGTATCGTTGCTGCGCCGCTTGCCTTTCCAGTCCGTGTCGGCGTTGCACCCACCGCTTGCTGGCAGCCCATCGTCCGAACCGTCCTTCGCACGGAAGCTTTTGTGAGTGGCTAGGCCTAGATCAGCGTGCCGTCCACCGCGAAATGCTCACTGGAAAGGAGGACATGTTTGTCGGCTAGGCTCATGACTTCAGTGAAAAATGCATCTACGACTTCATGCTCCAGCAGCAGGTCGCGGTTTTTCGAGAACACCGAGTGGTTCCACACGGCGTCCTCGATCACCACTCCGACGAACCAGCGGAACAGCAGGTCGTAACGCATCTGCTCCATCAGCAATCGCTCGCTGCGCACCGAGTAGAACACACGCAACTGCGAGGCACGCAGCAGTTTCTCAGGAGCAATGTAGGCCCGGCCGCGGTCGGCGTAGATCACGCTGAACAACCCGTTAAGCCGCTTCGATGCGTCATTCACAAGCGGTCGAATCGGTCGCAACGGGTGATCAGCAGGAACGAAGTCGTCCAGCTTAACCGTCGTAAATAGCGTCTCCTGCATCGAATCAATCCCGCGCATCGGACTCATCGCCCAATCTCACGCACACAAGATCCATAACGTCTGTCCTTCAAACCCCACTCACACGAGACCCAAATTCAACAGTCGGCTAGACGCTAGTGCAAGCGAGCGAGGAGTGCGCGTACAGCGATCCGTTCACTCCCTGAGGGTCTCGCGCCACGGCTTGGCCCATGACCGATGCCGTGTCATACAACATGCTTCCCACAGACTTTTGAGAAAAAGCCGCTCCGGCAGCTACATTCTGTTATGGCGACACCAATCAATGGCCCCAGGAAATGGCCAAGTGGACAGGAGCGATAGCCAGAAAAACACATCAAGCCACTTGCTACCTGCTTTTGTCATTCAAGGACTACCAAGAGATTGACCGGATCACTGAGGACACGTGGATAGGAATGGCAGCTTCAGGCGCAGTCAGATTTTTCGTCATGTTAACAGCGGCGACGCTGCATGCACACCACATCGAAATAAAACTTCAGCCAACGCGGCGCGAATACCCACGACTGCGTCTGGCAAAGTTGCTTCGCTGGCTTTCGCCGCGCGCATCGTTGGCAGCGGGCCTTACCCGTTCTGGCTGGATCTGCCATCTACAGCCCTGCCGGTGTTCTCCGCTGGTGCAATAGTCTCTCCCCCCAATTAGCAGTCGCTCGTGAGTTCTATTCGGTGGTGGTTCTCATTGCGATTGTCGGTGGCGTTGCAATCACATTGCTCCATCTGGACCGCTCAAAGCACTTTACTGGAGCGCGTCATAGTTAATGGCTCGCCGTTCGTCAATCGCTTCTCTCACAAGTCCCGACCTGCCACTGTCCTCGCATCGAACTGCATCAGTCAGTCGACCCTGAATTCGTTATAACATCGTATGCCGTGTTTATAACGGCACTCCCCGAAGGTAACATGCGACCCGACAGAATCATGTTTATCCGGCACGCGAAGAAACCTGTCGCCAATGAAAGTATGGGAATCGAAGTGGACGGCAAGCCTGATGCGGAGAGCCTTTGCGTCGCGGTTGCCAGCGTGCTGGCGCCCTGGCGCGATTCGTTTGCCCAATCGAAAAAACGCATGCGACGGAACTCAAACTCATCACCGTATTCGCTGCGCGAGCGGGTCCTTCGAGCAAGAGCAAGCACTCGATGCAGACTGTGACGCCGCTTGTTTCGCTGCTGCGTGAGACATTGCATGTAAACTATGTCACGACTTACCTGAAAGACGACGGTCAAGCGCTAATGGCAGACGTACTCACTCGCGCCGGCATCGTGCTCATTGCGTGGGAGCACAAAGTGCTGCCGTCGCTCATCGGACACATGTCTCGCTCGCCCATCGCCCCTGCAACGTGGCCGGATGCTCGGTTCGACGTAGTCTCGATCTTCGATCGTACGGGGACAACTGGTCATTTTCGCAACTCTCGCAATTGCTACGTGCGGGCGACTCCTCCGCGCCGATCCGCTAGCACCGCGCATCGGCGGGAATGGCGTCCAGGTCCAGGGGCGGGGTATGTCACAGGTAGCCCAACCGCTTTTTTACCCGCACGCAGCGTCGCTAGTACGCCTGATTATTCGATTCTTAATATCGGATGAAACCAATTCATTCCGCAGCTTCAGATCGCGCAAAACTACTAGCGGCATAACGGAAAGAGACAGTCATTCGTAAGATTCTCGTCTTTTTTCCCGATTCCGGCGCGGAAAATCGGCACCCGATTCAATCTTCTGAAATGGAGAAGCGACATCGGTGTTATTGTGAATGTGTAGCGGCTCATGCTGCAGACCTGCAGTCACTGAACATCGTCGCGATGCGATCCGGCAGTTCGCGTCACCACAGGAGGGTCCTTCAACGTGCCAGCTTCGCAGATCCCACCCGCGCAACAACAAGCGCTCTCGGTCGAACCGCAATCGATCGATGCGCCCTGCTCGGCCGCCGCCGCTTTCCTGGTACTCAGGATCAAGGACGACGACGCGTCGATCGCTCTCGCTCAATCCGTCATCGCCAGCACCGACGATCTTGTCAAAAATGTCCGGATTCGAGCCCCCGGTGGCCTCTTCAACTGTAACGTCGGGATCTCACATCGCGCCTGGGCGCCGCTCACCGGGAAGCCGCTGCCGAAGGAGCTCAGACCGTTCCAGGAAGTACGGGGTGCGGCTCACACCGCCGTCTCAACCGCAGGCGATCTGCTTTATCACGTACGCGCGGTATCGACGGACGTCATCGTCGAATTCGAAAGAATTGTCCTTGAAGCCTTCGGCACTGCAGTCGAAGTCATTGACGATGTAGCGGGATTCCGTTATTTCGATGGACGCGACCTGCTGGAATTCGTCGATGGCACCGCGAACCCCGACGGTCTCGATCTCCCCGACGCAACAATAGTCGCGGAGGAAGACCCGGATTATGCCGGCGGCAGTTATGTCGTGATCCAGAAATATCTGCACGATATGGCTGCCTGGCGAGCACAAAGCGTGGAGACGCAAGAAGCCATCATAGGCCGAAAAAAATTCGACAATGTAGAACTGCCGGACGCAACGGCGGGCCAGAAATCGCACAAGACGCTCTGCACGATCGAGGATGCAGACGGAGAACACGACATTCTCCGCGACAACATGCCGTTCGCCACGCCGGGGCGTAACGAGTACGGCACCTATTTCATTGGCTATTCACGCCATCTTTGGGTGATAGAAAAAATGCTTGAGCGAATGTTTATCGGTGATCCGCCACCGCTTCACGATCGGATTCTGGACTTCTCAAAAGCCGTAACGGGGGTAACGTTCTTTGCGCCGGCGCGACAATTTTTAAGCAGCATCGCTGGGTGATCGCGGCTTATTCCCCTCATGTGGCGGAATACGTGAAAAGCAGGCAGAGTCACCGGCCGGCATCGCGCTCGCTTTCCTCCTGTACTGTCAGGATTGACTCGGGCAGTATCTTCAGTCGCTTGATGGGAATAGGTTCGCCGCCTTTGTCGGAATGCCCATAGGTGCCTTCGGCGATCTTTTCAAGCGCCCGCTGGATGCCGGCAACCTTGTGGTCGCTCACGTTCCGCAGCGCCTGATTGGCGATATCCTGCTCCATCTTCTGGGCATCGCCCTCGAATTCCTTCGCCTCCTCGCCGGACACCGCCTCCTGATTGTGCCCGGCCGAAATCGTCGTTTTTTCGCCGCCCAGCACCTCGCGTTGCATCGCCAGCAAGCGCTGACGCTGATTCTCGATGAACGCTTCGCTCAATATCTGATCAGTCATAGCGATTCAAAGACCCATCAATGACACTGCGAGCTAGTGAACTAAACCCTTGAATATTGTCGTCAAGCTTGCGGCCATCATTTCGACCGCGATTGCTGCCAGTATCATACCCATCAGACGTCTGGCGATTGCCGTCACCTTGGCAGACAGAAAGCGCCCGAGATAGGGCGCGGAAAACAACGCAATGGCCAGCAATGCGAGAAACACGACCAGCCCAATGGCGAGACTCCCAAACTCTCCGTTGGAGGCTGCGGCGTGCCCGAACACCACCAGAGTGGCGATCGTGCCGGGGCCGACGAGAAGAGGCGTCGTCAGCGGGAAGATCGCCACGTCCTGATCATAGCCGCTCTCCCCCACTTCGCGTCGCTGCGGCGTGTGCTGCGCGCTCGGTGAGCCGTGTACCATGTCCAGCGCGATCAGCAATACAAGCAAGCCTCCTGCCAAACGGAAATCCTCGATGCTGACCCCAAACACGTTAAGGATCGTCTCGCCCACGGTGACGGAGATGACGCAGCCAATCGTCACGCCGATAAAGGTTGTGGCTGCAACGGCCCGCTTCTTCCCGTCGGCCATTCCTTCGGTTAGCGAAAGAAAAACCGGGATGTTCGCGATGGGATTCATGATCGCAAAGAGCGACGAGAAGACCTTCATCGAAAACGTGAAGTCGATTGCCATGAGTAAACTCGTGATCACAGTCCAACCTAAGATTCAAGCGCGTACCGTTCGATGAACGCAGCAGACGCTTCAATCCAGCCCGGTGCGGCCACCTTCGCGACAGGCATGTTTGCGCCGCTTAGAGCATATCACCACGAATCGGCCACCGGCAGCTTCGATGAGAGTCGCTCCGCAGACTCGCCATCGAGCTTGAAGATGGCAACGCATGCACGCAGTACCTGTGCCTGTGCCTGTGCCTGTGCCTGTGCCTGTGCCTGTGCCTGTGCCTGTGCCTGTGCCTGTGCCTGTGCCTGTGCCTGTGCCTGTGCCTGCGCCGTCTCCTTTGCCTGTTCCTGTTCCACTTCCGTATCCTTATCGTGGTCGTTTGTCGTGTGCTCGGTCGTGATGTTGTCTACGCTGCACCCTTCGTCATCGTGTAACATAGTTATCGTGTCCGCACCT
>NZ_JAAGPN010000519.1:0-2340 GCF_017104805.1 Paraburkholderia sp. Ac-20347
GCGAGCGTGCCGATCGCGCTCAGCGCGGCGCCGCCGCCGACGAGGGCGATGGCGGCGAATGCGCGCGCGATCAGGCGGCGCGAAAGAAGGTGAGTGCTCATACGTGGGGTGGTGCTCATGCGTCGGAGGTCTCCTGGGCGGTCAGGCTGGCCGAAGCGCGGCGCGTGGCGCGCGTGGCGTGCGCGTCGCGTGCGACGGCGCTGTCGGCAGAAGCAGGCGCGTACGTAGCCGCAGACGCAGTCGCATCGGCCGCAGGCTTGACCGTTTTCCAGAAATCGAAATAGTTGAACCAGTTATAGGGCGCCGCGCGCGCGTACTTGTCGAGCAGCGAGACGTAACGCGCGAGCGCGGCGTCGATGGCGGCGCGGCGCGCTTCGCGCGGCGTGTGGGTGAAATCGGCGACCACTTCGAAATGCACGTCGTAGCGGTTGCCGCCGCGATAGAGCCCGGTCATGAACAGCACCGGGCGCTTGAGCATCGCGGCCATATAAAGCGGGCCGAGCGGGAACGGGGCTGGTTCGCCGAGAAACGCCATGCGGCGCATCGTGGCGGCGTCGTCGGCGAGCAGCGTGCGGTCGGCCAGCATGCCGACCATGCAGTTTTCGTCGAGACGCTGCTTCACCTTGAGCATCGAATCGATCTGGCCGAGGCCGATCACTTCCGGGCTCGCGGCGGGATTCACGGCGGCCAGCGTCGCGTTGATCTTGCGCGCGTTCTCTTCGAACATCGTCACCACCACGCGCAGACGCGGGCGTGTGCGGCCGAGCGCGCGCACCACTTCGAAGCTGCCCAGATGCGCGCCCATCAGGAACGCGCCGCGTCCGCCCGAGAGCGCTTCATCGACGAGCTGCTGGCCGTGCGGGCGGATGTCGAACAGGTCGAAGCGTCCGTGCATCAGATAGATGCGGTCGTGGATGGTGGTCGCGAACGTGAAGACGTGACGCCAGCAATCGCGCCATCGCGGCGCACGGTTCAGCGCGCGGCGCAGATAGTCGCGCGAGGCGCTGCGCGCGCGTGGCGAAAACAGCACGTACCAGGCGGCGCACAGATAGAGCAGGGCGCGTCCGGCAGGACGGCCTAGGCGTAGCGAGAGCCACGTCATCACGCGCAGCAGCAGCGCGCTGCCGCGCTCCTCGCGTTGCGCCCAATCGGGGCGTGCGGGTTTGGCGGTCGCGCTCGGGGCGGCTTGATCCGCTTGCTGATCCGCTTGATTCGATGCGGTCGTTGCGGTCGTTGCGGTCGCGTCCGGCGGCAGGTTCGGCGTCATGGCGCGGCCTCCGCGTGGACCGACGGCACGGCCAGCGTGCCGCTCGCCACATCGCGCTCGCCCGCACGCACGGTGAAGCGGATCGCGCCGCTCGCGGCGGCGTCGAAGGCGAGGTCGAGCGCTTCGCCGGGCGCGGCCGGGCTCAGGAACTTGGCCGCCGAGAGACGCCAGGTGTCGAGCGGCTGGTCGAGCGCGGCGCCGATCGCGTCGATGGCGCGGTCGAGCAGCACCACGCCCGGCACGATCGGCTGGCCCGGAAAATGGCCCGGCAGCGCGGGATGATCGGCGCCGATCGTGAAACGCAGCGCGTGCGCGCGTGTTTTCGCGGGCGCGGATTCACAGGTCGATGCCGACGCAGATACCGACGCCGCAGCGCGCGTATGACGCGCGGCCATCGCCGCGAGCACGTCGCGCGGCAGCTTGCCGGTTTCGTTGCGCGGCAGCGCATCGACGAACACGAGCGGACGCGGCATGAACGCGGCGTCGATCCGTTCGCGCAGCGCGCGCTGCAACTCGGCTGCGTTCAGCGAAGGCGCGACTACCAGCGCGACGAGGCGCGTGATTGACGTGTCGGCAGCGTCGGCGGCCTCGCCGGGCATGAAGAACACGCCGTCGCTCACGCCGGGAATCGCGTTGAGCTGATGATTCAGATACGCGAGCGAGGTGCGCTTGCCCGCGATATTGACGAGGTCCTGCTTGCGCCCGTGCAGCAGGAAACGCTGCGCATCGAGCAGTTCGAGCGCGTCGCCCATCGGCACGGGTTCGTCGAGGTGGCCGCCGCTGGCCCAGTACGTGGCGCTGTTTTCCTGATCTTCCTGATCTTCCTGATCTTCGTCGCGCGTCGTCAGCGCTTCCAGCCGGATGCGCGGCAGCAGTTGCCAGACCGCGCCTTGCGCGGTGCGGCGCGTGGCGATCTGGCCGGTTTCCGTGCTGCCGTAGATCTCGATCAGCGGCGCGCCGAGCCGCGCTTCGGCTTCGCTCGCGAGCTTTTCGGCGAGCGGCGCGGTCGCGCTGAGCACCAGCGCGGCGCGCGGCAGCGGCGCGTCGCTGGCGAGCAGCGTGCGCAGATGGAT
>NZ_JAAGPN010000520.1:0-2237 GCF_017104805.1 Paraburkholderia sp. Ac-20347
CGCGTCTCACACGCGATGCCGCGCCGAACGCGCGCATCGCCTGGCCGCCCACGCTCATGGCCAAACGCGGCGAAGCGCTGCGCGCCGCGCATCTGCGCTATGCGCCGCGCAAAACCGGCAGCGGCGCGCTGCATTGCTTCGTGCTCGATTGTTCGGCGTCGATGCTCGCGCGCGGTCAACTCGCGCTCGCGAAAGGGCTGCTGATCGCGCTATTCGATCGCGCGCGCGGCGAACGCGTGGAAGTGGCGCTGATCTGTTTCGGCGGCGCGCGCGCCGAACTGCGCTTCGGTCCCGCCGTGCCGCGCTGGTGGAACGAGCGCTGGATCGAGCCCGTAGGCGCGGGCGGCGGCACGCCGCTCGAAGCGGGCCTCGCGCGCGCGTCGCAACTGCTTGAACGCGCCGCGCGCCGCGATCCTGGACGCGCGCGTCATCTATGGCTGTTCAGCGATGGCCGCACGACGCAATTTCCCGCGCGTCCCGCGCACGCCGATCACGTGACCGTGGTCGATTGCGAGGCGTCGGCGCTGCGTCTCGGACGCTGCCGCGCGCTGGCGCAGGCGTGGGACGGCGAGTGCATCGACGCCGACGCGATGCTCGCCTGAACGCGGAACTGAGCGGGAACCGAGCGCGGAACTGAGTGCTCAGCGCGCCGCGCCAGTCCAGTAGAGCACGTCGTCCTGACGGTCGAACACGTAGACCTTCATCGCCATCTGCTCGGCGGGCGTGAGGCCGTCGAGTTCGAGGCCGAGCGTGCTCAGCGGCGGCGTGCCGTCTTCCTGCTGCACGTTGCGGATCACCGCGCCCGATTCGATCATGGTGTCGAGATCGCCCGAGCGCAAACGGAACGCCACGCGCAGCCGTTCGCCCACTTTGCCGAGCGCCCACGGCGCGGCAATCGAGAGCCCGAGCGCGCTGATGCCGCGCGCGAGCGCCACGCCCTGATAACCCTCGCTGTCCGCGCCGATGCCGTAACGCACCGGGAACTGCGCGCGCACGCGAATCGACTTGCGCTCGCGCAGCATGCGGATATTGGCGGGCTTCGAGAGCACGAGATAGCCGAGCGGCGCCTGAAACATCGCGTTGATCGTGCAGACGAAGCGATACACGGCCTGGCTCGCGATCGCGACGAGTTCGACGTTCTCGCCGGGCGTGATCTCGATCGGGCGGCCATCGACATAAGGCAGCGTGACGAAGATCGCCTCGTTCGGCGCGAAGCCGATCAGCTTGCACGGATGCATGGGCGCGCCGCTCGCGCCTTGCTGCGGACGCAGCCCCATCAGCGCGCCGATGTTCAGATGCAGATCGCGCACGCTCGGCAGCGTGGCCGGCGGTTCGTCGCTTTTGGCGGCCGCGGCGGGCGTGGCGGTCTGTCCGGCGGCGGACGCGTCGAGGTCGCCGCGGCGGGGCGCGAAATGGCGGAACAGGAAGTCGCGTTCGGCATCGCCGACCAGCGACGCGCCGCGATCCAGCAGCAGCGTGCCGTCGACATCGACGACGGGCCAGTCGAGCGGCTGGCCGACTGGCAGATCGGCAGGCGTCAGCGGCGTGGCGTCGTGGGGCGTTGCGGAAACTGCAGCGGTTGCAGATGCGATTTCAGAAGCGACTTCGGAGGCCGCAGCGGAAGCGGTGGCAAGAGTGTCGGTCATCGGCGCGCCAGGGGTGAGTAACAGATTCCCTGCGTTAACGGCGCGCCGCGACAAAACTTCAGTGCGGACTCAACGAACTGTTTTACGATCTATTCCGCATAGAAACGCGGCGTGTAGACCCATTCGCGCAGCGCCTGCTGTGCGCCGCCGCGCGCGAATCCGCGTGTGGTCGAGGACCCGACGATCACCATCGTGCGCATATCGACATCCGACGACTGCAGTTCGCCGAGCGTCATCGTGCGCAGCGTCTCGCCAGGGCGGCCGACGTCGCGGCCCAGCACCACGCGCGTCTCGGGCGAGCGCACCGCGCGCACGATCTCCAGCGCGCGGTCGAGCTGCCACGGACGCGCGCGCGAGATCGGGTTGTAGAAGGCCATCACGAGGTCCGCGAGCGCGGCGTGATGCAGACGCTTTTCGATCACCGACCACGGCTTCAGATTGTCCGAGAGCGAGAGCATGCAGAAGTCGTGGCCGAGCGGCGCGCCGGCCTGGGCGGCGGTCGCGAGCGCGGCCGAGACGCCCGGCACGATCTGCAGTTCGACGCGCTGCCAGCGCGGATCGTCGGCGCCTTCGAGCGCTTCGAGCACGGCG
>NZ_JAAGPN010000521.1:0-2283 GCF_017104805.1 Paraburkholderia sp. Ac-20347
CCAGCCCGTGGCGGCCGTGGGCGCGAAGGCGACGGCGCAGGCCGCCGCGCAAAGCACGCAAACGTCGACGGCCGCGGCCGCCGTGCCCGCCCTCGCGCGCGACTTCCGTTACCGGCTCGCGCGCAAGAACGTGCACGTGGCGTTTGCGAATCTCGGCCAGGCGTTTCAGCGCATGATGCTCGAACCGAAGTCGGCGCAGAAGTTTGTGCCCGAACTCAACGACCTGCTGGTGCGCAGCCACGAACTGGCCTCGCAGATCACGGCCACCGCGCCGCTGTTGCGCAGCACCGCGAATCTCGAAGCAGATGCGGGAGAGAACGTGAAGCTCGACGCGCTGGAACGCACGTTCGACTGCGTGCGCGAGAATCTCGTGGCCGCCGAGGCGGGCACGGCCGTCCCCGAGGATCAGCTCGATATTTCAAAGCGCATGACGCGCGAACTCGACAGCATGGTGGTCGACGCGGAGCGCGCGCTCGGCCCGGCCGCCGAACTCGTGCAGGATCTGAAGCTGCTCGCGCATCAAGGCAAGCAGATGCTCGCGGCGTCATGGCTGATTCGGCGCGACGCGAGCCTGATCCATCTGCCGGAAGCGTAAAACGGTTACTGCGCGTGGCGTTACTGCGTGGCGCTGCCCGCCTGCGAGGCGGTCGCGCTGGTGGCCGCATGGCTCGCCTGCGCGCCGACGGTCTCGTCGTATTCGCGCTTGCTGCGCAGCGCATTGAACAGCACGGTGCCGATCACGAACAACACCACCACGACGATCAGGACACCTACGCCCAACGTGGGGTTCTTCTTGCGCGGCTCGTTCATGTCGCGTGCCCTGCCCGATGAGGTGAGGAAGTAGGAAGGGCCATTCTACGCCGCCGCGCCTTGCAGACGGCTTGCGACGCGGGCGACGACCGGCATGGCACGCGCAACGCTCAAGCGCGTTCAGGTTCCGCGCACCGGCAACGCCGTCGAATACTTGATCTGTTCCATCGCGAAACTCGAACTCACGTCGAACAGCGGCACGGCGCGAATCAGTTGCTTGTAGATGCGATCGAAATCGTCGATATCGGACACCACCACGCGCAGCAGATAGTCGGTCTCGCCGCTCATCCGGTACACCTCGACGATCTCGGGAAAATCCTGCACCGCGCGCGTGAAATCCTGCGCCCACGCCTCGGTGTGCTGGTTCGTGCGCACCGCGACGAACACCGTCGTGCCGACGCCCAGTTTCTTCGGATCGCACAGCGCCACCTGCGCGCGGATCACGCCGGTTTCCTTGAGGCGCTGCACGCGTTTCCAGCACGGCGTCTGCGAGAGATTCACGCGCTGCGCCAGTTCGGCGACCGGCATGGTGGCATCCTGTTGCAGCAGCTCCACCAGCTTTTTGTCGATGATATCCATTCCCACCTACCCCGTCGTATAGAAATTTCTTCTATCTTACGCCGCAACGGGGAAAAAGAACGGAAACTCTTTCTCGACGCCAATCGGTATAACTCTGTTGACGAAAAACACGCGACACGAGGCCCGCCGATGAATGCTCCCTTCGACCCCGCGCTGCAGCAAGCCGCCCACGCCGCGGCCGTCGCGCGTCTGTGCGGCGCGCTGGACGGCGCGTTCGACGCCTGCGCCCTCGCTCACCCTCACCCTCACCCTCACCCTCATCCTCATTCCCATGCCGACGAGGCGAGCGACAGCGATCCCTCACGCTGTGTTGCGTTCGCACAAGGCGTGCGTTTCGCGCTCGCCCAGGCGCTGGCCGACGCCGCGCTCGTCACGCCCGCGCTGCGCATGCCCGGCGCAGACGCTGACATCGGCACCTATCGCCGCCACCTGCTCGCCGCCGATCCGCGCGGCCGTTATACAGTCGCCGCGCTGGTCTGGCAGCCGGGTCACGCGAGCCCGGTGCACGCGCATCACACGTGGTGCGGCTACGCCGTGCTCGACGGCACGCTCACCGAAACGCTCTACGGCTGGAACGAGTCGCGCGGCGTCGCCGAAGTCCGGCGCGCGCAGCAACGGACAACCGGCGCAATTGCGTTCGGCGGCCCCGGACGCGCGAACGTGCATCGACTCGCCAACGACAGCGCGACACAGACGGTTTCACTGCATGTGTACGGAGTCGCGGCCGCGCAGATCGCCACGCACGTCAACGACGTGTTGCCGCTCGCGCTCGCGGTCTGACTGGCCGCTTCAGTTGCGCCCGGCGGTGGGAATCTGCGGCGGCGCGCCTTCGGGGCTGCCGGTCGGCGGCGGCGCGGGACGCGGTTCGTGCGAGGCGTCGCGCGTCACGCCGCG
>NZ_JAAGPN010000522.1:0-2276 GCF_017104805.1 Paraburkholderia sp. Ac-20347
CGATCGAGGACTACGCGATCTTCCTGCTCGACCCGCGCGGCTACATCGTGAGCTGGAACAACGGCGCGGCGCGCATCAAGGGCTACGACGCCCACGAGATCATCGGTCAGCATTTCTCGCGCTTTTACACAGATGAAGCCAACGGCCGCCGCTGGCCCGAGCACGAGCTCGAACAGGCCGCGCTGCACGGCCGTTGCAACGACGCAGGCTGTCGCGTGCGGACGGACGGCTCGATGTTCTGGGCCAACGTCGTGATCACGGCGCTGCGCGAACAGGACGGCTCGCTCGCCGGCTGCGCCAAGGTCTCGCGCTTCCACACGACCGCGAGCAGCCAGGTCTACACGCTGCGGCACTCGCAATACCGTCATGAAGCGCTCGTGCAGCCGATCGAGGACTACGCGATCTTCCTGCTCGACCCGCGCGGCTACATCGTGAGCTGGAACAACGGCGCGGCGCGCATCAAGGGCTACGAGGCCCACGAGATCATCGGTCAGCATTTCTCGCGCTTTTACACCGATGAAGCCAACGGCCGCCGCTGGCCCGAGCACGAGCTCGAACAGGCCGCGCTGCACGGCCGTTTCAACGACGAAGGCTGGCGCGTGCGCAAGGACGGCTCGATGTTCTGGGCCAACGTCGTGATCACGGCGCTGCGCGAACAGGACGGCTCGCTCGCCGGCTTCGCCAAGGTCACGCGCGACCTCACGGCCGAGCGCCGCCAGGTCGAGGCGCTGCGCCTGTCGGAAGAACGTTTTCGTCTGCTGGTCGAAAGCGTCAGCGATTACGCGATCTTCATGCTCGATCCGCAAGGCCGCGTGGTGAGCTGGAACAGCGGCGCGACCAACCTCAAGGGCTATCGCCCCGCCGAAATCGTCGGTCAGCATTTTTCCGTGTTCTATCCACCCGATGAAGCCGCCGCCGGCGCGCCCGAGCGCGAGCTGCGCCGCGCTGCCGAAATGGGACGCTGCATCAACGAAGGCTGGCGCGTGCGCAAGGACGGCTCGATGTTCTGGGCCAACGTCACGCTCACGGCCATTCACGACATGCACGGACGCCTGACCGGCTTCGCCAAGGTCACGCGCGACATGACCGAAAGCCGCCGCACCGACGAACTCGAGCATTCGAGCGAGCAGATGAAGCAGTTCCTCGCCATGCTCGCGCACGAGCTGCGCAATCCGCTCGCGCCGGTGCGCAACGCCATCGCCACGATGCAGCTGATGCCGGACGTGAGCCCCGAAATCGACCAGGCGCGCGATCTGATCGACCGGCAGATCGTGCATCTCACGCGGCTCGTCGACGATTTGCTCGACGTGGGCCGCATCACCTCCGGCAAGATCGAATTGCGCGAGGCGCCGCTCGATCTCTGCGAAGTGATGCGGCACGCCGTCGATGCCGCGCGGCCCTTCACGTCGGCGCGCCGCCAGCGCGTCGACGTGCACATGCCCGACGCGCCGATCGCGATGACCGGCGACCACACGCGCCTCGTGCAGGTGCTGCAGAATCTGCTGCACAACGCCTCGAAATTTTCGCCCGACGAGAGCCGCATCGTCATCGACACGCAGAGCGCGGCGCGCACCGTGCAGATCCAGGTGCGCGACGAAGGCCGCGGCCTGCGGCCCGACACCTTCGAGTCGATCTTCGGCCTTTTCAGCCAGGACCGCTCGATGCCGGGACCGAGCGAGAACGGACTCGGCATCGGCCTGATGCTGTGCCGCTCGCTCATCGAGCTGCACGGCGGCACGATTTCGGCGGCGAGCGACGGGCCCGGCATGGGCAGCACGTTCACGATCCGCCTGCCGCTGTCGCGCGCGACTGCGCAGAGCGCGGGCGCGAATCCGCTCGGCGACGGCCTGATCAGCACCGTCGAGCCGATCGCGAGCGCGCACGACGCGGCCGCGCCGCTGCGCGTGCTCGTGGTCGACGACAACCGCGATTCCGCCGACAGCCTCGCGATGCTGCTGGAGTTGAAGGGCCACGACGTGCGCGTGGCCTACAGCGCCACCCAGGCGCGCGAATGCGTGAGCGACTTCACGCCCGACGCCGCGCTCATCGACATCGCCATGCCCGAGATCGACGGCTATGCAGCGCTGCGTTTTCTGCGCGCGCACCCGCCGCTCGCGCACACGCTGTTCGCGGCGATGACCGGCTTCGGCCAGGCCGCCGACGTCGAACTGACGCGCGCGGCGGGCTTCGAGATGCATCTCGTCAAACCGGTGGACGCCGCGCTGTTCGACGAACTGCTCGCGCGCGCCGCCGTGCGCCGCGCCGCGCTGGCGCCG
>NZ_JAAGPN010000523.1:0-2269 GCF_017104805.1 Paraburkholderia sp. Ac-20347
CCCTACGGCGGCAGCTGGTACAGCGAAAACAACGTGCTCGCGAGCGCGTCGTGGGATCTCGACCTGTGGGGTAAAAACCGCCAACGACTCGCGCAGGCGGTCTCCGCGCAGCGCGCCGCCGAAGCCGAGATGCAGCAGGCCCGCATCACGCTCGCGGCCTCGGTTGCGCGCACGTATAACCAGCTCGCCCAGCTCTACGCGCTGCGCGACATCGCCGCGCGCGAGATCGACAACCGCAAGACCATCGGCAACATCACGAATGGCCGCGTGGTCGCGGGCCTCGACACCAACGTCGAGCGTCAGACCGCCAACGGCAACATCGCGACGAGCCAGGCCAATCTCTCGCAGATCGACGGCCAGATCGAGACCGTGCGCTATCAGCTCGGCGCGCTGCTCGGCAAGGGTCCGGATCGCGGTCTGCAGATCGCCAATCCGGTGCTCAATCCGGTGGCCAGCGTCGCGCTGCCCGACAACCTGCCCGCCGATCTCGTCGCGCGCCGTCCGGACATCGTCGCCGCGCGCTGGCAGGTCGAAGGCGCGATGCACGACGTCAAGGAAGCGAAGGCCGAGTTCTATCCCGACGTGAACCTCGCGGCCGGCATCGGCTTCGATGCGTTCGGCTGGGGCAAATTCCTCAACTTCACGAGCCGCCAGATGAACATCGGCCCGGCCGTGCATCTGCCGATCTTCGATGCGGGCGCCCTGCGCGCGCAACTGAAGGGCCGTTACGCCGACTTCGAACTCGACGTCGCGAACTACGACCAGACGCTGATCGGCGCGTTCCAGGACGTGGCAACGACCGTCTCGTCGATCCGTTCGGCCGACAAGCAGCTCGTCGATGCGCAACACGCGCTCGATGCGTCGACGAAGGCGTATCAGCTCGCCGTGATCCGCTACAAGGCGGGCCTCTCGGAGCAACTGCAGGTGCTCAACGCCGACCAGAACCGCCTCGCCGCCGAGCAGACCGTGACGAACCTGAAGTCGCAGCGCGCCGACGAGCAGATGGCGCTGATCAAGGCGCTGGGCGGCGGCTTCGACGCGCAGAACGCGGGGCTCGCGCCGCCGGCGCAGGTCGGCAGCGAAGCACAGGGCAAGAGCAGCGGCCAGAGCGACGTCAACGGCGGGCCCTGGCGCGATGCGCCGTGGACGGCGCCGGCCTCGGCCACGCCCGCGGCGCACGCAGCCACGAACTGAATTCCAATAACTGAACGCACAGCACGCAAGAACCCGGAGATCCTTCCATGAGCACCCCCCAGCAACCGGCCGCCAATCCGCAGCCGAACGCGAACAACGGCAAGCGCAAGCGCATGATGACGCTGCTTGTCCTCGTGATCGTGATTGCAGCCATTGCCTACGGCCTCTACTACTTCCTCGTCGCGCGCTTCAGCGAAAGCACCGACGACGCCTACGTGAACGGCAACGTCGTGCAGATCACGCCGCAGGTCACCGGCACGGTGGTCTCGGTGAACGCCGACGACACGCAGACCGTCAAGATCGGCGATCCGCTCGTGGTGCTCGATCCGGCCGACTCGCGCATCGCGCTGCAGCAGGCCGAAGCGAATCTCGGCCAGACCGTGCGCCAGGTGCGCGGTCTCTTCGCCGACGACAGCCAGTACGAAGCACAGGTCGCCGTGCGTCAGGCGGACCTCTCGCGCGCGCAGGACGATCTGCGCCGCCGCATGCAGGTTGCGCAGACGGGCGCGGTTTCGCAGGAAGAAATCTCGCACGCGCGCGACGCCGCGCGCAGCGCCCAGGCCGCGCTCGAAGCCGCGCAGCAGCAGCTCGTCGCCAACCAGGCGCTGACCGCGAACACGACGATCGCCAATCATCCGAACGTGATGGCGGCCGCCGCGAAGGTGCGCGACGCGTACCTCACGAACGCGCGCAACACGCTGCCCGCGCCGGTCACGGGTTACGTGGCGAAGCGCTCGGTGCAGGTCGGCCAGCGCGTCTCGCCGGGCACGCCGCTGATGTCGGTGGTGCCGCTGAACTCGCTGTGGATCGACGCGAACTTCAAGGAAGTGCAGCTCAAGCACATGCGCATCGGCCAGCCGGTGGAAATGACCGCGGACGTGTACGGCTCGTCGGTGGTGTATCACGGCAAGGTGGTGGGCTTCTCGGCGGGCACGGGCTCGGCGTTCTCGCTGCTGCCGGCGCAGAACGCGACGGGCAACTGGATCAAGGTGGTGCAGCGTCTGCCGGTGCGTATCTCGCTGGATCCGGAAGATCTGCAGAAGCATCCGCTGCGTATCGGTCTGTCGATGCAGGT
>NZ_JAAGPN010000524.1:0-2255 GCF_017104805.1 Paraburkholderia sp. Ac-20347
CGCTCCAGTCCGCGTCGCACGCGATGCGGCCAAACGGACCGTCGACAGCCTCGGCGATCACGATCGTCCCCGGCTCGAGATCCGGTCCGAGACCGCCCGCCGTGCCGAAGCTGATCACGCCCGCCGCGCCGCGTTCCAGCGCGGCGTCGAGCGCGCGTTGCAGCAGATCGGCGCGCGCCGCGTAGACGGCCTCGATACCGTCGCCGCCCTTGCCTGCGGCGATGCTCGCCTCGAACGCCATGCCGGTCACGGCGATCACGGGCAGCGCGCCGCCCGCGCGCGGATTCAGTGCGGCCGCCATCGTCACAGACCGACCGTGACGCGCGTCGCGCCGTCGCGTTTGAGGTTGCGGTAGCGCGCGAGCGCCCACAGCGGGAAGAACTTGCGATAGCCGTGGTAGCGCAGATAGAACACGCGCGGGAAGCCGGTCGCGGTGAAGCGCGTTTCGTCCCAGAGGCCGTGGTCCTGCTGCGTCTGCTGCAGCCACGCGATGCCGCGCGCGACCGACGGATGATTCACTTCGCCCGCCGCCATCAGGCCGAGCAGCGCCCAGGCCGTTTGCGACGCCGTGCTCGTCGCGCGCTCGTAGCCGCGGTATTCTAGCTTGTAGCTGGTGCCGTCCTCGCCCCAGCCGCCGTCCTCGTTCTGGATCGAGATCAGCCACTGCGCCGCGCGTTTCATGCGCGGATCGGCGTGTTCGAGACCGGCCGCGTTCAGCGCGCACAGCGCCGTCCACGTGCCGTAGATGTAGTTCATGCCCCAGCGGCCGTACCAGCTGCCATCCGCTTCCTGCTCGTCGAGGATGTAGTTGTACGCGCGGCGCGCCGGCTCGCTCGCCACCGGCAGTTCGCCCATCTGCGCGAGCATCGACAGACAGCGGCCCGAGACGTCGGCAGTCGGCGGATCGAGCAGCGCGCCGTGGTCCGAGAACGGGATGTTGTTCAGATATTCGTGCGTGTTTTCCGGCTCGAACGCTCCCCAGCCGCCGTTGCTGCTCTGCATGCCGACCACCCACTCGCGGGCGCGCGACATCACCTCGGCGTAGGACTGGGTCTTGTCGAGCTTGTCGACGCGATCCATCGCGGCCACGACCACGGCCGTATCGTCGACGTCGGGGTAATGCGGATTCGCGTACTGGAACGCCCAGCCGCCCGGACGCACGTCGGGACGGCGCGAGATCCAGTCGCCGCGCACGTCGAGAATCTGCAGCGGACGCAGCCATTCGAGGCCGCGCCGCGCGCCTTCTTCGGCACGCGCGTCGCCGGTTTCGAGCAGCGCGTGCGCCGCCAGCGAGGTGTCCCACACGGGCGACAGACACGGTTGCACGTAGGCTTCGTCGGTGTGCACCGTGACGAGTTTTTCGACCGACTGGCGGGCAATCGCGCGATGCGGATGATCGGCCGGATAGCCGAGCACGTCGTACATCATCACGGCGTTGGCCATCGCCGGGAAGATCGCGCCGAGGCCGTCTTCGCCGTTCAGGCGTTCGTCGACGAAGGCCACCGCCGCGTCGATCGCGCGCTGGCGCAGATACGTCGGGAACAGCGGATCGGTCACGCGCAGCACGCCGTCCACGGCGCGGAAGAAGCCGAACCAGCCCTTGCTCTGATGCGGCGCGCGCTCGTTCAGACCGGTGGTGACGGGCGCGCTCAGGAACAGTTCGTCGATGCGCACGCCGCGCGGGTTCTTCGCGACCGGACGCTTCGCGCCGAGCACGAGCAGCGGCACGATCACCGTGCGCGCCCAGTACGAGACCTTCGAGAGATGGAACGGGAACCACTTCGGCAGCAGCGTGATTTCGACCGGCATCATCGGCACTGCGTACCACGTGACCACGCCGAACAGCGCGAGCAGGATGCGCGTGAACACGTTGGCTTTTTCCGCGCCGCCGGCCGCGAGAATCGCGTCGCGCGCGCGCACCATGTGCTCGGCGTCTTCGGCGTCGCCGATCATCTTGAGTGCGAAATACGCCTTGATGGTCGCGCTCACGTCCATGTCGCCGTCGGTGAACAGCGGCCAGCCGCCGCCGGGCAGCTGGATGCGGCGCAGGTAGCGCGCGATCTTCTGTTCGAGCTCGAGGTTCGCTTCCTCGCCCAGGTAGTGGACGAGCAGCACGTATTCGGCGGGAATCGTGGCGTCGGCTTCGAGTTCGTAGACCCAGTGGCCGTCGGCGCGCTGGTCGGCGAGGATCGCGTCGGTCGCGCGCGCAACGGCGGCGTCGAGGGTTCCGGCCGGCAACGCGGCGGCGCCGTCGT
>NZ_JAAGPN010000525.1:0-2233 GCF_017104805.1 Paraburkholderia sp. Ac-20347
CATGTCGGGCAGGGCGCCGGCCGGTACGGTGTCGAGGGCGCGGGCGCGCACGGGCGCGAGGCGCGCGTCTTCCGCGCCCGCGAGATGCGCGCACAGTGCGCGCAGGTCGGTGACCGCGTAGACATCGACATCGGGCACAAGGGCGGCTTCGGTGGCGTTGTCGGCGGGGAGATAGAGCTGCGGCGTGCACGACGTGTGGACATCGGCATCAGTCCGGTCGTGCGGTTCAGTGGCTGCGCTAAGTGATTGTGAATGCGCATGCGCGCGCGCCGTGCCGCACGCCATCGCGAACGCGCCACGCATGGGCCGCACCGCGCCGGTCAGCGATAGCTCGCCCGCGAACTCGCGCCAGTCGGTGAGCGCGGCGGCGGGAATCTGTCCGCTCGCGGCGAGGATGCCAAGCGCAATGGGCAGGTCGAAGCGCCCCGATTCCTTCGGCAGGTCGGCGGGCGCGAGATTCACGGTGATGCGGCGTACGGGAAAGTCGAAGCCGCAATTGCTGAGCGCGGCGCGCACGCGCTCGCGGCTTTCGCGCACTTCGAGATCGGGCAGGCCGACGATGGAAAACGACGGCAGCCCGTTGGCGAGATGGACTTCGACGGTAACGTCGGGCGCGCGGCCGGCAGCCGGCGCGCGGCTGCGCACCACGGCAAGCGACATGGGGATCTCCGGGAGACGGCACACGCGCGGCGCACGCGCGACGTGGATGTCGCGCGCGGCCCATGCGCCAGGCTGGTGAGGCGCGTGCCCCTTTACGGTTCCTTTGCGAAACCGTTACGGCTCGCTTGCCTTAAGTGGCTTTAAGCAACGACAGAATTGTTCAGGACGACTGGCCAGTGACCGGCAGCTTCTGTTCGAGCTCGGCCACGCGGCGTTCGAGTTCTTCGAGGCGTGCGCGCGTGCGGGCGAGCACTTGCGCCTGCGCGTCGAATTCCTCGCGCGTGACGAGTTCGAGCTTCGAGAAGCCCTGCGACAACATCGCGCGCACATTGCGCTCGACGTCGCGCGCGGGCGAGTTCTTCAGCAGGTCGCTGACCTTCGACTGAATGTCGTTGAATACATCGTTCGGTTGTTTCATTCGCTTCCCCTTCGTTGCACAAAATGTGTGCAAGTTTCGTTTCGACTGTGCCTCGCTTTGGGTCGTGACCGATCTTGGTGCGAAACCCGCAAGTCGGGCAATACCCGTGTGCGCATCTGGTGCGTGGCGCGCGCGGTGCATCTTCCGCGTGCCTTCGCCATGCCTGCCGCGCGCCTTCACGCGGCCCGCAAGCACGCGCCGAGGCGGCTTTGCGCGGCGCCTGCATGCCTGCGCGATCACGCGAGGCCTGAGAACACTCTAGCAACGATCCCAGGCCGCCGCCACCGCGCGGGCCCCACGTTAGCCGTCCGGCCAGGCGCTGCCTCGGCCGAGCCCGCGCCGCGCCTGGACCGGCTTTGGCGCGGCTTTCGGGCGAATCGGGGCGCGGCGAAAAGCGCCTTCGCGCGAGCTTGCGCACGCGAGACGCGCATTGTCCACGGGATAGACCAATCCTGCATCGAACTCCGTCAGAACGTGCGATCGATCAAATTGGCACGGGTGTTGCTAATACCGTCCCGCGCACCGAAAAACGGCTGGCTCGCGGTGCGCCAGCGGGGCGAGACCCGCACCGCAGGCGCCCGTTGCAGAAATAAACACGGGATGAAGCAACTACAGCGAGGACTACATGAAACTGATTACAGCAATCATCAAGCCGTTCAAGCTCGATGAGGCGCGCGAGGCCCTCTCGGCCATCGGTGTCTCGGGGATCACGGTCACCGAAGTGAAAGGCTTCGGCCGTCAGAAGGGCCACACCGAGCTGTACCGCGGTGCGGAGTATGTCGTCGATTTTCTGCCCAAGGTGAAGATCGAGGCCGCCGTGTCCGACGACATCGTCGACCAGGCGATCGAAGCGCTCGAGCGCGCCGCCCGCACGGGCAAGATCGGCGACGGCAAGATTTTCGTCACCCCCATCGAACAGGTCATCCGCATCCGCACCGGCGAGACCGGCGCTGACGCGCTCTGATCAACAGCAGCACACGCGATAGTCGATAGACGAGAGAGACAAGAGGAAACCGAGATGCGCAAACTTTTGATGTCCCTGCTGATGGCCGGCTCGCTGCTCGCCGGCGGCATCGGCGCCGCCCTCGCGGACGACGCTTCGGCGCCGGCCGCGGCGTCGGCCCCCGCAGCTTCCGCTGCGCCTGACGCTTCGGC
>NZ_JAAGPN010000526.1:0-2013 GCF_017104805.1 Paraburkholderia sp. Ac-20347
TCGGCGCGCGGGTCGCGACCACCTGACGCTGATTCAGCGACGCGGGCGGCCGGTAGTCGGCGCGGCGCATGTTCGGCCCGAAGCTGCCCTGGACCGGCGCGATGCCCGGCGTCCCCGACTGGATGCGCGCGTTTTGCCACTGACGCGGATCGACATGCTGCGCGAAGCGCGAAGTCGACTGGCCGTGCACGAAGGCCGTCGCGGGCACGGCGGTCACGGCGCCCGGCACGCGGTAATTGACGTACGTGTTGTGCACGTTGATGTTCGTGATGTTCACGTCGTGCCGGTAGTTGTTGACGACGACGTTCTGGTTCACGCGGTCGTAGTAGCGCGGGCTCCAGCCGCCCCAGTGCGGATGCCACGGCTCGCCCGGCCCGAGCGCGAACCAGGCCACGCCTGCCGCGGCCACGCCGCCGATCGCCAGATTCACGCCCCAGTCCGAGCCGCCGCCACCGCCGCCCACGAAGGCGACGAGCGCGGGCGCGTAGACGGGCTGCGCGGTTTCGACCATCGGACCCGGCACCCAGGCCCAGCTGTCGTCGACCTGCGCCCAGCGGCCGTAGTGATACGGCGCGAAGCCCCACGGGGCGTCGTCGACCCAGGTCCAGCCCCAGGGCGCTTGCCAGACCCAGTGGCCGTCGTGATACGGCGCCCAGCCTGTCGGCACCGAATTCGGCACCCACACTTCGCCGTACTGCGGGTTGTCGCGCCACGTGCCGTTGGCGTCGAGATCCTGATAGCCGGGCACGTCGCGCGAGACGTAGCGCGCCGAGACCGAGCGATCCTCGGCGGCGTCGCGCGCGAGCGCCCACTGGTCGAAGGCATCGGGCGGCGGGGCGGCGTCGCTGGCCACCTGTTGCAGGTTGGTGCCCGCGAAGCGGATCTGCTGGCCCGCCTGGATCGGCGTCTGGCCGTTCTCGCCGTAGACCGTCGCGCTGCCGCTGCGCACCGTCACGGTCGTGCTGCTGCCGTCGGGCGCGACATCGACGCGATAGTCGCCAGGACCGCTCACGCCGAGCGCGAGATTCGGCGTGTCGATTTCATACGCGCTGCCCGGCGGCAGTTCGCGCACGCGCGTCGAGAGCGTGCCTTGCGCCACCTTGAGCTGCGCGTTCGAATCGTCGAGATTGAGGACGTCGAGGCTCGTCTGCGGCCCCATGCGCACGGCCGTCGAGCCGATGTGCATTTCCGAGCGCGCGTTGGCGTCGTTCCAGAGCTGGTCGCCGGTCGTGAGCGGGCGGTTGAGCTGGGCGTAGGACCAGTCGGTCGCGCCCGCGGGTTCGGTGGTGACGGCGCCGGCCGTGTAGTCGAGACGCGCGACGCGTCCGGGCGGATCGCCGGCCTGCGCCGCGGCGGCGGGCGCCGTCTGGGCGTAAGCGGCCGGACTGGCCAGGTTGAGCGCGAAGGCGGCGAGCACGGCGCCGGCGATGAGCGTGTGAGCCTGTGCGCGGCGGTTGCGGCGCTGTGGCTGGAGCGATGAAGTGCACGGTGTCATTTTGGTTCTCCACGGCCCGCCGAACAGTTCGGGAAGCCATGTGGGGCACTCTATCCGCCCGGCCTGTTTCCATGCACACGGAATTGTTAAGGGCTATGCACTATATGTAACAGAACGTGTGGACTCTGCCGAAAACGACGAATTTCACCGCGATTTGCGGGGAGTTGTTGGGCATTTGTCAGAATTTTCGCGTCGTTCACATGCGTCAGGCGGGCGCGAAAGCGTCGAATTCGCGCTGACCGGACGGCGTAATGCGCAGCACGCGCGGACGGCTCGTGCGTTCGACCCAGCCGTTTGCCGTGAAGCGTTCGAGCAGCGCCGCGCCGAGCGCGCCGCCCAGATGCGGACGCCGCTCGCTCCAGTCGAGACAGGTGCAGGCGAAGCGCCGCCGCCGCGTGCGCAAGGCCGACAGATCGAGGCCCCACGCGGCGAGCCGGTCGATGCCCGCAGGCGTGGCGTCGAGGTCCTCGCCGTCGCGCACGAGCAGGCCGCCGTCGACGAGCCGCTCGAACACGCGC
>NZ_JAAGPN010000527.1:0-2162 GCF_017104805.1 Paraburkholderia sp. Ac-20347
GCGGCTGCCTGCGAGGCGCGCGGCGCTGGCCCACGAAGCGGGCGAAGTAAATTTTGCAGCCTGAGTGAGTGATCTCATGATGATTACGCGAACATGAAGCTTGGCCATTTTTACGGCGGCGCCGCACGTTGCTGAAGTCGTCCTGTGAGTTTTTTTTCGGGGGATCGATCATCGGGAGTCGGATAATTAATCAGGTATCCGTATCAATGGAAATAAATTGCCGAACGCCGATGAATGAAGCGATATCGCGCGATTGGCTTCGCTGCCAAGCGCCGCGCTTGATGAGGAGATACCCGCATCCGCGCCCGAATCCGCAGCAGTATTTTCATCGCACGGGCGTGCGCTTTTTATTCAGTATTTACCGGGAAAAATAGGGGAAAGCGAGACGTCGCGCGCCGGGGGCAGCGCTGGTGTCAGGTTTGGCGCGCGCTTGCCGTTAACGTGTATCGAGAACCGACCGAGGCGTCGCGCGTGACGCGTTCGCCACTGCGAGACACCGACATGATTACTGCTCCGCTTCCGCTCGACGAGGACGTCCGCCTGCGCGCGCTGCAACGGCTCGATATTCTCGACTCCGAACCGGAGGAGGCGTTCGACCGCATCGCGCGCCTCGCCGCGCGGGCGTTTCGCGTGCCGATCGTGCTGGTCTCGCTGGTCGACGAAGACCGTCAGTGGTTCAAGTCCCATCACGGCATCGCCGCCTGCGAAACGCCGCGCAGCATGTCGTTCTGCGCGCACGCGGTATTGAGCAAGCGTCCGCTCGTGGTCGAGGACGCGCTCGACGACGAGCGCTTTCTCGACAATCCGCTCGTGCTGGGCGCGCCGCATATCCGCTTCTATGCGGGCGCGCCGCTGCGTCTCGCCGACGGCCAGGTGGTCGGCACGCTCTGTCTGATCGACAGCGCGCCGCGCGCATTCGACATCGCGGAGGTGCAAACGCTCGCCGACTACGCGCAGCTCGTCGAGCGCGAACTCGACGTGCGTCGCAAGCTGATCCGCTCGCGCACGGCGCACGAACGCGACCGCCGCTCGCTCGCGATCAGCGAAGCGCGCTTCACGACCGTGTTTCGCGAAACGCCGATCGGCAACGCGCTGGTCGCGCTCGACGGCCGCTTTCTCGACGTCAACCAGACCTTTTCGGAGATCACGGGCTACGACGAGGCGTCGCTGCGCAAGCTCACGTTCGCCGACGTCACGCATCCCGCCGACGTGGCCGCCGACGTGGCGCTCGCCTCAGAACTGCTCGCGGGCAAGCAGTCGACCTATACGACCGAAAAGCGTTACGTGCGGCCGGACGGCACGGCGATCTGGGTGAATCTCGCCGTCACGCTGCTGCGCGACGCGGCGGGCGTGCCCGCGCATTTCATCGCCGCCGTGCAGGACATCGACAGCCGCAAGCGCAGCGAGGAAGCGCTGCGCAACTATCATGCGGAACTCGAGGAGCGGGTGCGCGAACGCACCGCCGAACTGCGCCGCAGCCGCGACGCGCTGCAGACCATCACCGACAATCTGCCCGTGCTGATCGCCGTGGTGGATCGCGAGCTGCGTTATCGCTTCTACAACGACACGTTCAAGCGCGTGCTCGGGCCGCGCGCGCCGGGCGAGGTGGGCGCGAACGTGGCGGAAACGCTGCGGCCCGACGTGCTCGCGCAGTTGCAGCCGTATTTTTCGCGCGCGCTCGCGGGCGAACGCGTGACCTGCAGCGAGGTGCGTTATCGCGACGACGAGGAACGCGTCTGGAGCACGACCTATATTCCGGCGAAGCGCGACGGCGTGGTGACGGGTTTTTACGTGATGTCGCACGACGTGACCGAGCAGCGCCGCACCGAGCAGCGTCTGCGCGAGAGCGCGCTGGTCGATGCGCTCACCGGGCTCGCGAACCGTCGCGCGCTCGAAGAGGAACTGGCGGCCACGCGCACGGGAACGTGCTGCTTTGCGGTGTTTTTCGTCGATCTCGACGGCCTGAAGGGCATCAACGATCGTCACGGTCACGACGCCGGCGACGCGCTGTTGCGCGAGGCCGCGCAGCGGCTTGGCGCGACCGTGCGCGTGGGCGATTTCGTGAGCCGTCTCGGCGGCGACGAATTCGTGGTGGTGAGCCGCGGCGTGGCCGACGCGCGCGACGCCGGGCGCATCGCGCAGGCGATTTGCCGCGCGCTCGT
>NZ_JAAGPN010000528.1:0-1847 GCF_017104805.1 Paraburkholderia sp. Ac-20347
TCGCTCAGGCGCGCGACGTGCACGAATAGCGCGGCCATCAGCGCCATGCCGGCGGCGGTGTGGCCGCGCCCGCCGCTGCGGTACTCCTGTTCGAGCAGCGCGAAGAGCGGCGCAAGCATGCCGACGCTCGGATCGGTCCCGCGCACCGGAATGACGGCGGCGCGCGCGCAGATCGCGGCGATCCCCGGCGCGGTGACTTCCACGAGCGCTTCGAGCGGCCGCTGCGCCGCCGTGATGACGAGGCCGTCGATCTGCGGCGAGAACGCGAAGGCATGCACGGTTTGCGCGGGCAGCACGACGAGGCAGGGCGGATCGAACATGTGCCGGACGCCTTCGATGGTGACGTGACCGCTGCCGCCGCGTATGTAGAGCAGTTGCAGCAGCGCGTCGTGCCGATGCGCGGCGATCTGCCAGTCGTTCGGACGGCTGCGTTCGGGAATCCACTCGAAATTGAACGCGCCGTATCCGGGCGGCCTCGCCGACTCGCCGTACAGATCGTAGTTAGGGATTCTCCGCATGCCGTCTTGCCTCCTGTGTACAAATTGTCCTGTTCATCGACGTGTTTGTCCACTCCGCGCGCAACCCCCGCCTCTATACTTTTTCTCAGATCGACGCAGCCACGGCGCATGTCGTCGCTAGCGTAATCGTCAATTCAATCAGGATTCCAGATGAATAATGAAAGATCGAAAAACCCGCGCTCAGGATGGCTGGAACTCGATGGTCAGGTCTGCGTGATAACCGGCGCGGCGGGCGGTATCGGCGCGGCGATTGCGCAGACGCTCGCGGCTGCCGGTGCGCGACTCGCGTTGCTCGATCGCGACCTCGATAAAGCCCAGACGCTGGCCACGCAATTGCAGAATCAGGCTGAAAAACAGGCACAAAACGCGATCATCGCCATCGGATGCGATATCGGCGACGAGGCGAGCGTGGCAGAAGCCGCCGCGCGCGTGGCAAGCGAATTCGGCACGGCCGACGTGCTGGTAAACAACGCAGGACTGCTGCGTCCGGGCGGAATCGAATCGCTGTCGCTCGACGACTGGAACGCGATGCTGCGTGTGAATCTCACGGGTTACATGCTGTGTTCGCAGGCGTTCGGCAAGCCGATGCTCGCGCGCGGGTCGGGCGCGCTCGTGCATGTCGCGTCGATCGCGGCGCGTTATCCGCAGACGCATAGCGGCGCGTACAGCGCGAGCAAGGCGGCGGTCGCGATGCTGGCGCGTCAGCTTGCAGCCGAATGGGGGCCGCGCGGCGTGCGCAGCAATACCGTCTGCCCGGGCATGATCCGCACGCCGCTGTCCGCAGCGTTTTATACGCACGGCGATATCGAGGCGCAGCGCAGCGCGATGACCGCGAGCCGCCGTATCGGCGAGCCGCAGGATATCGCCAACGTGGTGGCGTTTCTCGCAAGCGATCGCGCGGCGTATGTGAACGGCGCTGAACTCGTCGTCGACGGCGGCCTCGACGCGATGCTGATGGATCTCGTGCCGCGTCCGGGCTACGACGGCGCGGCGGCGCGCTAGCGCGCGTGCCGATCGACATGAAGGAGACAATCATGAAGCAGCGAAACAACACCAATCCGCCGCCGATTCCCGCGACCTGCGATGTGCTCGTGATCGGCGCGGGCGCGGGCGGACTCTCGACGGCCATCACGGCGTGCAAGGCGGGACTCGACGTGGTCGTGGTGGAAAAAGCCGAGGTTTTCGGCGGCACGACCGCGTTTTCGGGCGGCGTGCTCTGGATTCCGGGCAACCGTCACAGCGCGCGGCCGGACACACGCGACGCCGCACGCACGTATTTGCGCGGCGAACTCGGCGCGTTCTACGATGAAGACGCGATCGAAGCGTTCC
>NZ_JAAGPN010000529.1:0-238 GCF_017104805.1 Paraburkholderia sp. Ac-20347
GAAAAAAAAAAAACAAACCTTACATAACAAGCACTCTGAACACAACTCACTTACCTTCTTTTATAGTTCCACACCTGTGTCCTACGCATTTACTGTTCTCATATTACCGCACAGCTACGCTAACCACGGTTGCCTTTTGTGCTGCTGTATTTATTGATGTTCACCTTGTGTGTACGACGATTGACTTGATTTAATTATCACGCGTTTCGTGTTGTTCGTTTCGTCATACTTGCAACCT
>NZ_JAAGPN010000050.1:0-40502 GCF_017104805.1 Paraburkholderia sp. Ac-20347
GCGCGCGGCGAGGATCGGCGCGCCGCACATGCCGGTGTCGCCGCCGATCACCGCGAGCGTGCCGAAGGTGCCTTTGTGCGTAGCGTTGTCGCGCGCGGGCAGGGCATCGGCGAAAAGCGCGGGGGCGTTGAGGCGCGCAGGCGCGTCGGCGGGCGTAGGCGCTTGAGGCGTCGTGTCGATGCTGAGGTCGATGCCGTCGGTCAGCCCGATCGGCGCCACGCTGACGGTGCCCGCGTAATCGCGGCCCGCGCCGGTAAAGAGCCCGGGTTTCGCGGCGATGAATGTCACGGTGTGGGTCGCGCGCACGGCTGGGCCGCCGCCGACCACGTTGCCGGTGTCGCTGTCGAGACCGCTCGGCACATCGAGCGCAAGAACGTGCCCGCGTTGCCGGGCGCGCGCCGTGAGCCGTGCGGCGAGATCGGCGAAGACGCCGTCGAGCGCGCGCGCGAGCCCAATGCCGAACATGCCGTCGACGAGCCAGCCCCAGGCGTCGAACGACGCGGGGGGCGCATCGACGATCTTCACGCCGGCGTCGCGCGCGACGCCCAGCGCCCAGCGTGCGTCGGCGGGCTTCACTTCCACGGGCATGCAGACTTCGACCACGATACCGGCGCGCTTGAGCTGCGCGCGACGACGGGCGCATCGCCGCCGTTGTTGCCCGGGCCCGCGACGATCCACACGGGCTGCGCACCGAGCGGCGCGGGCGCGTGGGCGATCTGTTCGAGCAGGAAGTGGGCCGCTGCGGCCCCCGCGCGCGCCATCAGCGTGTGCGCGGGCACGGCGGACTGCGCGGCGGTCTCGCTCACGCGCAGTTGCGCGACGGTGAGGAGCGGCACGGCGCGGTCGTGCGGATTGAGGAGCGTGGCGGTGGAAGCGGCTGAAGAAGCGGCTAGAGAAGCGGCGGTCATGGTGGCGAGCGTCGCCGGATGGCCCGGCGGCGCGTGCGGTGTAGGCATCGATATCGCAACGATACCCGAGCCGTCAGCGCTTGGCGTGCGCGCTCGCCTTTGTCGCGCGGGAGATCAAGCAGGAGGGAAGTCAGGTGCGCCCTGAATCGGACGCGCCCGGAATCACGGCAAAGCGCCGACCGGATCGCCCAGCCGACGCCTAGCTACGCCCAGGCCAGAGCGCCTCGATCGTCTCGGCGGGCAGGTCGGGGCGCGTGTTGGAGATCTGCTGAGCGATCAGGCGCGCGGAGCCGAGTGCGAGCGCCCAGCCCGCCGGGCCGTGCGCCGCGTTGACGTATAGGCGCGGGTTGCCCACGCTGCCGACCAGCGGCAAGCCGTCGGCCGACAGCAGCTTCATGCCTTCCCACGCGAGCGCGGCGGAAATGCGCGCGGCGCCCGGCGCCCAGTCGCGCGAAGCCTCGCCGAGCAGCGCGAGCGCTTCCTCGGTGAGCGATTCGGGCAGCGGCTCGTCGAGCTGCTTGGCGTGCTGGAGCACCGCGCCGCCCGAAATGCGCAGGCGGTGGTTCATGCGCGTGATGGCGATGCGGCGCGCGGCGTCGATCAGCGTCGAATGCGGCACGCATTCCTCGTGCGCAACCGGCGAATTCAGCGTGTGCATGCGCAGCGGATAAACCGGCAGCTTGATGCCCAGCGGCGCGAGCAGATTCACGGTCTGCGCGCCGGCTGCGACGACCACGGCATCGGCGGAAATCACTTCGACTTCGCGCGTGCGCGAGGCGTCGTCGGGACGCGGCGCGAGTTCGACGGCCGCACGCTGGCTCTCGATGCGCACCGCGCTCACTTCGCGTCCGGTCTGGAACTGCACGCCGCCGAGCGTATCGAGCACCTGCTTGAGCTGCTTGACGAAGAGCGGGCAGTTCGCCACCCGGCCCTGATCGAAGCGCACGGCGCCCGCGAACGGCGGATCGGCGGGAATGGTGTGTTCGGCGGCCACGCACTCGTGCGGCGTGAGCACGTGATGCGGCGTCTCGAAACGGCGCAGCAGTTCGAGCGCGGGCTGCGTGAGCGACCATTCATCGCTGCCGCGCACGAGATAGAGCAGGCCTTCGCGCTGTTCGTACTCGAGCTGGAAGCGGCCTTCGGCGTCTTCCAGCACGCTTTGCGCCGATTCGATCAGCGGACGCAGCAGCGCGTAGCGCGCCTCGAAGGCTTCCGAGCCGTGCAGCGTGGCGAGGCGTTTGACGAAGGCGCGCGCCTGACCGGTGAATCCGGTCTTGCAGATCACGCCGCCCGAGGACTGCCGGCCGTTGCGCAGGAAGGTGGGGCCGAACCAGACGTCGAGCGGGGTCGGCAGCACGATGCCGCTATGACCGTAGGTCGCGCCTTGCGCAACAGTGGCGTGGCGCTCGACCACGCAGACGCGATGGCCCGCCGCGCGCAGCTGGTAGGCGGTGGCGACGCCGGCGATTCCGCCGCCAATGACGATGACATCCATGACGATTCGATCTGCTGGCAGGCGGCGTGCCGTCGGGCGAGGGCGCCTTGCCGAAGGGGTGTGGCATGCGGCGCGCAAGCTGCGCGCCGATCGGTGAAACGCGCAATCATAGCAGCGAAATCGCCCGGCTCGCCATGCGCGTGCGCCGCTTGATCCGCCCGGCGCAAGGTGGCGCGCGCATCGATTGCGGGCCGCAAGGCGTGCGGGCGCGGGCGGCGCGGCTGGTCCGGCGGGCCAGTTTGTTGCCCGTTCGCCGTCGTCCGCGCCCGCACGCTGGCTGCCGCTGCGTCATCCCGTATCGCGAAAAAAGCGGCCGCACCGGACGCCGCGCCGCCGTCTGCCGCGGCGGCATCGTGAAAACACGCACGGGCGTGCGCCTCGGGATGCGTGCGGATCGGCCTCGGGGGCGGTCGGACGGGGTCTTCCGGGTTATAATCGCGGTCTCCTTTCATCGCCCGACGTCGGCCCGACGTCGTCGCCTGCGCGCGACGCATCGCCCCCCCGCGACGCACCCGTGCGAGGCCAGGCGCGACGTAACCTCGACGCAACGCCCCAGTCCATGGCCCACTTCTCGTGTTTCCCCGGTGCTTCGGCCCTCTCCGACTTCCGTCAGACCCGCCTGCTCGAGACGCTTCAGCGTATCGATGCCAACATCGTCGGCGTGCGCGGCCAGTTCCTGCATTTCGTCAACTCGGCCACGCCGCTTTCCGCTGACGACAGCGCGAAGATCGAAGCGCTGATGCACTACGGCGAGCCGTTCGCGGCCCCGCAGGAGCGCGGCAGCACGGTGACGTTCCTCGTCGTGCCGCGGTTCGGCACGGTGTCGCCGTGGGCGAGCAAGGCCACCGACATCGCGCATCACTGCGGCCTCGAACACGTGCGCCGCATCGAGCGCGCCGTCGAGTACACGGTGATTCTCAAGAGCGGCCTGCTCGGCGGCAAGAAAACGCTGTCGGACGAAGCGCACGCGGCCGTCGCTGCGGCGCTGCACGACCGCATGACCGAGAACGTCGCGGCCTCGCGCGACCAGGCGCTGCATCTGTTCGACGAACTGCCGGCGCGCCCGATGCAGACCGTCGACGTGCTCGGCCACGGCCGCAAGGCGCTGGAAACGGCGAACGGCGAACTGGGCCTCGCGCTCGCCGACGACGAAATCGACTACCTCGTCGAGAACTTCACGAAGCTGTGCCGCAACCCGACCGACGTCGAACTGATGATGTTCGCGCAAGCCAACAGCGAGCACTGCCGCCACAAGATCTTCAACGCGAGCTGGACGATCGACGGCCAGGAGCAGGATCTGTCGCTGTTCGCGATGATCCGCAACACCGAGAAGATCAGCCCGCAGGGCACGATCGTCGCGTACTCGGACAACTCGTCGATCATGGAAGGCGCGGTGGCCGAGCGCTGGTTCCCGCGCAAGACCGGCGCGGACGGCGCGCCGGGCGAGCAGTACGGCCGCCACACCGAACTCACGCACACGCTGATGAAGGTGGAGACGCACAACCACCCGACCGCGATCTCGCCCTTCGCCGGCGCGGCCACGGGTTCGGGCGGCGAAATCCGCGATGAAGGCGCAACGGGCCGCGGCGCGCGTCCGAAGGCCGGCCTCACGGGCTTCACGGTGTCGAACCTCGATCTGCCCGAAGCGCGCGAAACGTGGGAAAACGCCCGCGACGCCGCCACGCCGCTCACGCACCGCAATCCGGCCGACGCGCAGGGCGCCGATGCGGTTTACGGCCGCCCGGACCGCATCGCCTCGCCGCTGCAGATCATGATCGACGGCCCGCTCGGCGGCGCCGCGTTCAACAACGAATTCGGCCGTCCGAACCTCGGCGGCTACTTCCGCGTCTACGAGCAGAACGTCGCGGGCACCGTGCGCGGCTATCACAAGCCGATCATGATCGCGGGCGGCATCGGCAACATCAGCGACCAGCACACGCACAAGCACGATCTGCCCGCGGGCTCGCTGCTGATCCAGATCGGCGGCCCCGGCATGCGCATCGGCATGGGCGGCGGCGCGGCCAGCTCGATGGCGACCGGCACGAACACCGCCGAACTCGACTTCGACTCGGTCCAGCGCGGCAACCCGGAAATCGAGCGCCGCGCGCAGGAAGTCATCAACTCCTGCTGGCAGCTCGGCGAACACAATCCGATCCTGAGCATTCACGACGTGGGCGCGGGCGGTCTGTCGAACGCGTTCCCGGAACTCGTCGACGGCGCGGATAAAGGCGCGCGCTTCGAACTGCGCAAGGTTCAGCTCGAAGAATCGGGCCTCTCGCCGCGCGAAATCTGGTCGAACGAATCGCAGGAACGTTACGTTCTGGCGATTTCGCCCGCCGATCTGCCGAACTTCGAAGCGATCTGCGCGCGCGAGCGCTGCCCGTTCGCCGTGGTGGGCGTGGCGACGGCCGAGCGCGAACTGAAGCTGATCGATGCCGACGAGCAGGCGCTCGCCGCGAACGGCGGCCATCAGCCCGTCGACATGCCGATGGACATCCTGCTCGGCAAGCCGCCGCGCATGCACCGCAACGTCGAGCACGCGAGCACGCCGCTCGTGCCGGTCGACGTCACGGGCATTGCGCTCGACGAAGTCGCGAAGAGCGTGCTGCGCCATCCGACCGTCGGCAGCAAGTCGTTCCTGATCACCATCGGCGACCGCTCGGTGGGCGGCACCAACGTGCGCGACCAGATGGTCGGCCCGTGGCAGGTGCCGGTCGCCGACTGCGCGATCACCACGCTCGACTACGCCGGCTACAAGGGCGAAGCGATGACGATGGGCGAGCGCACGCCGCTCGCCGTGATCGACGCGCCCGCGTCGGGCCGCATGGCCATCGGCGAGGCCGTCACGAACATCGCCAGCGCGCCGATCGCGTCGCTCGACAAGCTCAAGCTGTCGGCGAACTGGATGGCCGCGTGCGGCGCGCCGGGCGAAGACGCCGCGCTCTACGACACGGTCAAGGCGATCGGCATGGAACTGTGCCCGGCGCTCGGCATCGGCATTCCGGTGGGCAAGGATTCGCTCTCGATGCGCACGAAGTGGAACGACGAAGGCGTGGCGAAGGAAGTGGTCGCGCCGGTTTCGCTGATCATCTCGGCGTTCGCGCCGGTCGAGGACGTGCGCCGTCACCTCACGCCGCAACTGCGCCGTGTCGACGAAGCGGGCGAGTCGGTCCTGATCGCGATCGATCTGGGCCGCGGCAAGAACCGCATGGGCGGCTCGATTTTCGCGCAGGTCACGCAACAGGTCGGCGACGCCGCGCCGGACGTCGACAGCGCCGAAGACCTCAAGCAGTTCTTCAACGCGATCCAGAAGCTCAACGCGAACGACCAGCTGCTCGCGTACCACGACCGCTCGGACGGCGGCCTGTGGGCGACGGTCTGCGAAATGGCGTTCGCGGGTCACACGGGCGTGTCGCTGAACGTCGACATGCTCACGCTCGACGGCGAGCACGGCACCGACTTCGGCGACGCCAAGGACTGGGCGAAGCAGACCAGCGGCCGCCGCGACGACCGCACGCTGCGCGCGCTGTTCTCGGAAGAACTGGGCGCCGTGATCCAGGTGCCGGCGACACAGCGCGACGCCGTGCTGGCCGTGCTGCGCGAGCACAACCTGTCGGTGTGCTCGAACGTGATCGGCACGCTCAACAACCGCGACTCGATCGAGATCTATCGCGACGCCAAGCGCATCTACGAAGCGCCGCGCGCCGAGCTGCAGCGCGTGTGGAGCGAAGTGAGCTGGCGCATCGCGCGTCTGCGCGATAACCCGGCCTGCGCCGACGCCGAATACGACGCGCTGCTCGACGCCGCCGATCCGGGCATGCAGCCGCAACTCACGTTCGATCCGGCCGAAGACGTCGCCGCGCCGTTCATCGGCAAGGGCGCGCGTCCGCGCGTCGCGATCCTGCGCGAGCAGGGCGTGAACTCGCACCTTGAAACCGCCTACGCGTTCGATCGCGCCGGTTTCGACGCGCACGACGTCCACATGAGCGACCTGCTCGCAGGCCGCGCCACGCTCGCCGATTTCGCGGGCGCGGTGGCCTGCGGCGGCTTCTCGTACGGCGACGTGCTGGGCGCGGGCGAAGGCTGGGCCAAGACGATCCGTTTCAACGCGCAGCTCGCGGACATGTTCGCGGCCTTCTTCGCGCGCCAGGACACGTTTGCGCTCGGTATCTGCAACGGCTGCCAGATGCTGTCGAGCCTCGCCTCGATGATTCCGGGCGCCGAAGCCTGGCCGAAGTTCACGCGCAACAAGTCGGAGCAGTTCGAAGCGCGTTTCTCGCTGGTCGAAGTGCAGAGCTCGCCGTCGATCTTCTTCAACGGCATGGAAGGCTCGCGCATTCCGGTCGCGGTCGCGCACGGCGAAGGTTTCGCGGACTTCTCGCAGCAGGGCGACATCTCGAAGGTCGCGGTGGCGATGCGTTACGTCGATCACCGCGGTCAGGCGACCGAGGGCTATCCGTTCAACCCGAACGGTTCGCCGCAAGGCATCACCTCGGTTACGACCGCCGACGGCCGCTTCACCGTTCTGATGCCGCACACGGAACGCGTGCAGCGCACCGTGACGATGAGCTGGCATCCGGAAAGCTGGGGCGAGGCGAGCCCGTGGCAGCGTGCGTTCCAGAACGCGCGCAAGTGGGTGGGTTAAGGCGCACGAGGGCTGGCTGACGCGGGATTGAGCGCCAGCCCGTTCGCATCCCGGAACCCCGGTCAGGTCCGCCACGGCGGGCGTGACCGGGGTTTTTGTTTGGGCGTGCGGCGAATAGCGAGTCTATTCACCGCATAATGTGCGGCGAATAAATTGTGCGTGCGGCGATTCCGCGCCATAATCGCCGCATGAATAGCGGCGAATACACCTACATCTGGCAGGCCGGCGATTGGCCCGAGTGGCGCTTCGACATGGCGGCGCTCGCCGAGCCCATGGCCGAGGCGAGCCGCGCCCAGGGCGTGCTGATGGGCCGTCTCGCCGATGTCGGCATACGTCTGCGTGACCAGGCGAGCCTCGCGGCGCTCACTGAGGACGTGCTGAAGACCAGCGAAATTGAGGGCGAGCGTTTGAGCGTGGTCTCGGTGCGCTCGTCGATCGCGCGGCGTCTGGGCGTGGACATCGGCGCGCTCGCGCCCGTCGATTGGCATGTGGAAGGCGTCGTGGAAATGGTGCTCGACGCGACGGCCGCCAGCCGTTTTCCGGTCACGCGCGAACGCCTGTTCGGCTGGCACGCCGCGTTGTTTCCGACCGGTTACGCGGGCCTCACGCCGATTCGCGTCGGCGCCTGGCGCGACGATGCCACCGGTCCGATGCAGGTCGTGTCGGGGCCGATCGGGCGTCAGCATGTGCACTTCGAAGCGCCGCCCGCGCCGCGTCTCGAAGCGGAGCTGGCGCGTTTTCTCGCATGGGTCAACGCGCCCGCGCAGATGCCGCCGCTGATCAAGGCCGGACTCGGCCATCTCTGGTTCGTCACGCTGCATCCGTTCGACGACGGCAACGGTCGCGTCGCGCGCGCCATCGGCGATCTGCTGCTCGCGCGCGCGGATGGCAGTCCGCAGCGCTTCTACAGTCTGTCGGCGCAAATCCAGCGCGAGCGCAAGGCGTACTACGAGATTCTCGAACGCACGCAGCGGCGTTCCATGGATGTGACCGAGTGGCTGCGCTGGTTTCTCGACACCTTGCATCGCGCGGTCGATCACGCGCAGATCACGCTCGACTCGGTGCTCGTCAAGGCGCGCTTCTGGCGTCAATGGGCGGACGCGCCGTTCAACGAGCGCCAGGCCAAGGTCGTCAATCGTCTGCTCGACGGTTTCGACGGCAAGCTCACCAGCAGCAAATGGGCCGCGCTGGCCAAGTGCTCGTCGGATACCGCGCTGCGCGATATCAACGATCTGGTCGCGCGCGGCGTGCTGCGCAAGAACGAAAGCGGCGGGCGCAGCACGAGCTACGAACTGAATCCGCCAGCATGAAAAAAACCCCGCGCCTCGAAAGGTCGCGGGGTTTTTCCCACAGCAAAACCGCAGTGCGGATTTACTGGATCTTCGCTTGCGCGCGCAGTTGCTTCTCGAATGCGAGCAGCTTTTCCTGCTGGAGCTGTTGCACGATCTGCGGGCGAACCTGCTCGAGCGGCGGCGGGGCGATCGCGCGGATGTCGTCCACGCGGATGATGTGCCAGCCGAACTGCGTGTGCACCGGCGTATCGGTGACCTGGCCTTTCTGCAGCGACGTGGCGGCCGCGGCGAACTCAGGCACGTAGGCCTTCGGGTCCGACCAGTCGAGGTCGCCGCCATTCTTCGCCGAGCCCGGATCCTTCGAGTACTGCTTCGCGAGGTCTTCGAAGCTCGCGCCGCCCTTGATCTTCGCGATCAGGTCCTTGGCCTGCTGCTCGTTGTCGACGAGGATGTGATGCAGGTGATATTCCTTGCCGCCCGCGCCTTGCGTGAGCTTGTCGTACATGGCCTTGACGTCGGCGTCCGTCGGCTGGTTGGTCTTGAGGAAGTCCTCGATCCAGGCGTGCAGGATGACCTGTTGCTGCGCCATCGCCAGTTGCGCCTTCACGTCCGGACGATTCGGAATGCCCAGACGCGCCGCTTCCTGCATCAGCACTTCGCGGTTGATCAGCTCTTCGCGCACGGCCTTTTGCAGATCCGGCGTGTCTTGCTGGCCTTGGGCCACGACCTGGGCGACGAGCGCGTCGGCGCGCGACTTCGGAATCGGCGTGCCGTTCACGACGGCGATGTTCTGCGCAAAAGCGGGAGCCGCAGCGAACGCAGCCAGCAACACCCAGAGACGGGTTTTCTTCAAGGTCATCTGTAAGTCCTAACAGGGCGAACCAAAAGGGCGAACCAAATAAAGTGGGGCTTAGCGGGGCAGCGCCGCGGCTTCTTCGGGCGTGAGCGCCGTGATCGCGAGTGCATGGATGCCGCGCTGCATGGCTTCGGCCAGCGCATCATACACCATGCGGTGCCTTGCCACGCGGGCTTTCCCGGCGAATGCGGACGCAACGATCGTGACGTGATAATGCCCGCCCGCCGAGGCACCGGCGTGACCGGCGTGCTGTGCGCTGTCGTCGCGCACGACGATCGAATCGACCGGCGCGAGCGCCGCGGTGACGCGCGTTTCGATCAGCGCGAGGCGCTTTGCCGGCGTGGCGTTGAGGAACTCGTCGCTCATTCTTCTTCCTTCATGTGACGCGACAGCCACAGGCTCTGGCCGACGATGAACACCACCAGAATGCCGGTCGCGCCGAACAGTTTGAAATCGACCCAGGCGTCGGTCGAGAAGTGGAACGCGACGAACAGGTTCAGGATGCCGAGCAGCGCGAAGAAGACGGACCAGACGAAGTTCAGTTGCGTCCAGATGCGCGTGGGCAGCGTGATCTGCTTGCCCATCATCGCTTCGATGAGGTTCTTGCCGAACGCGACCTGCGAGACCAGCAGCACGATGGAGAACGCCCAGTAGAGCACCGTGGGTTTCCACTTGATGAAGGTTTCGTCGTGCAGCATGAGCGTGGCGCCGCCGAACACGACGACGATGCCCAGACTCAGCCACAGCATCGGGTCGACCTTGCGGTGACGAAACGCGACCCAGGCGATTTGCACGAGCGTCGCCGCGATGGCCACGGCGGTGGCCGTGAAGATGCCCCACAGCTTGAAGGCGACGAAGAACAGGATGATCGGGAACAGATCAAACAGAAATTTCATTATCGGCCTGGAAGTTGGCTCTATGAGCCGCTAAAAGAGGGCGCGACGCCCGCGCGGCCTCAGGGCCGGCGGGCGTTTGCGCCCTCGCGCGAGGCGGCGCCTCGCTTACTTGGGCTCGAATTGTAACGCAGCCGAATTGATGCAATACCGCAGGCCGGTCGGGGCCGGACCATCTTCGAATACGTGGCCCAGATGCGCGCCGCAGTTCTTGCAACGCACCTCGATGCGCAGCATGCCGTGCGTGCGGTCCGTGCGCTCCTCGATTACCTCGCCGTCGATCGGACGGAAGTAGCTCGGCCAGCCGCAGCCGGCGTCGAATTTCGTGTCGGATTCGAACAGCGGCGTGCCACAGCAGACGCAGTCGTAGATGCCGCGTTCGTTGTGGTCCCAGTACTTGCCGGTGAAGGCGCGTTCGGTGGCCGCGTGGCGCGTGACCTGGTATTGCGTGGGGTCGAGCTTCTCGCGCCATTCGGCGTCGGACTTGTGGCCGGGGTAGGCGTCGGAGTTGTGGTCGTCCTGGCTCATGTCGGGTTCCTGTCGAGGGGAAGTGCGGAAGAGACGCTTAGATGGGGGCGCGCTCACGAAGAGCAACTGACTTCGAGCGAGCTCGCCCAGTCGGGCGGCAGCGCCGCGTAGCTTTCGTATTCCGGCTGCTCGTCGAAGGGACGCCTGAGCACCGTCGCGAGCCGCTCGACTTCGCTGAAATCCTTCTGCGCCGCGCGCTCGATCGCCGTTTGCGCGAGGTGATTGCGCAGCACGAACTTCGGATTGACGCGGTTCATCGCTGCGGCGCGCGCGGCGTCGTCGCGGGTTTCGTGCGCGAGACGCGCGCGATAGGTGACGGCCCACGCGTCGAACGCGGCGCGATCGAGGAACAGGTCGCGCACGCTCGTGTCGCCGCTCGCGTCGTGCTTCGAAACGCGCGAGAGATGGCGGAACGTCAGCGTGAAGTCGGCGCGATTCGCATGCATGATTTCGAACAGCTGGTTCGCGAGCTGATCGTCGCCTTCGCGCGCGTGTTCGAGGCCGAGCTTCGCACGCATGCGCGCTTCGAGCGCGGGCGCGAAATGTCCCTTGAAGCCTTCGAGCACGCGTTGTGCGTCGGCGATGCAGCGCTCGGTGTGCGCTTTCTCGTCGCTCTGGTCGTACTGCGGGCCGAACAGCGGCAACAGCGCCTGCGCGAGGCAAAAGAGATTCCAGTAGCCGATCTGCGGCTGATTGCGATACGCGTAACGGCCCTGCGAATCCGAATGATTGCAGATGTGATTCGCGTCGAAGCCGTCGATGAAACCGAACGGGCCGTAGTCGATCGTGAGACCGAGGATCGACATGTTGTCGGTATTCATCACGCCGTGGCAGAAGCCCACGGCCTGCCACTCGACCATCAGCGCCGCCGTGGTGCGCACGGCCTGATCGAGCAGCGCGAGATACGGGTCGTCGGCTTCGCGCAGCTGCGGATAGAAACGGTCGATGACGTGATCGGCGAGCGTGCGCAGCGCCTCGACGTTGTCCTGCGAATAGAAGTGCTCGAAGTGGCCGAAGCGCACGAAGCTCGGCGAGACGCGCGTGACGACCGCGGCCGTTTCGAGTTCCTCGCGGCGCACGGTTTGATCGGAGCCGATCACGGCGAGCGCGCGCGTGGTCGGAATGCCGAGGTGATGCATGGCTTCCGAACACAGATATTCGCGGATCGACGAGCGCAGCACCGCGCGGCCGTCGCCCATGCGCGAGTAGGGCGTGCGGCCCGCGCCCTTGAGCTGGACGTCGTAGCGCCGCCCCGCGTGCTCGACTTCGCCGAGCATCAGTGCGCGGCCGTCGCCGAGCTGGCCCGCCCATACGCCGAACTGATGCCCCGAATACACGGCCGCATACGACATCGCCGAGGGCGAGCGTTCGCGCGTGAAGTTGCCGCAGAAAAACGCCGCGAATGACGGATCGTTCACGACGCCCGGATCGAGCCCGAGCAGCGCGGCCGTTTCCGCCGAGAACCCGACCACGTAGGGCGCGGGCAGCGGCGCGCCGGGCAGGCGCGTGTGGAAGGTGGCGCCGAGCGCGGCGAACGCGTCGTCGCGCGATGCGGTGAGCGCGCGTTCGAAGTCGGCGAGTGCGCCGCTTTGCGGCGCCTGGGGGGCGGACGTGCCGCCTTGCGAGTCTGAAAGGCCTGGTGAAAACGACATGTTGAGCGCCTGTGGATTAGCCGATATTGTAAGTCCGCGCCCGCCGGCGTGCAGGACAGGCCATCGATGCCGTCGACACCGTCGTGCGGCACGCCTCCTGCACGCGCACGCGCCGGACCCGGCGAGCCCGCTCCATCCCATAACGAGAATGATCGCATTCGAGCCGAGGAGACCGACGAGCATGACCGCGCCGCTGCTGGGACACATGATGGACGTGCCGCTTCTCGTGTCGTCGCTGATCGCGCATGCCGCGCGTCATCACGGCAGCACCGAGATCGTTTCGCGCCGCATCGAGGGCGACCTGCACCGCTATACCTACCGCGATTGCGAGACGCGCGCGAAGCAGCTGGCGCAGGCGCTCATCGCGCTGGGCGTCGAGCCCGGCGAGCGCGTCGGCACGCTGGCCTGGAACGGCTACCGGCACATGGAAGCGTATTTCGGCGTGACCGGTTTCGGCGCCGTGTGCCACACGATCAATCCGCGTCTCTTTCCCGAGCAGATCGCCTGGATCGTCAATCACGCCGACGATCGCTACGTGATGTTCGACCTCACGTTCGCGCCGCTCGTCGACGCACTCGCGCCGCAATGTCCGAACGTGCGCGGCTGGATCGCGCTGTGCGACGCGTCCTGTCTTCCGGCGATGAAAACGCCGGTGCTCGCGTATGAAACGCTGCTCGCGGCGCAAGACGGCCAGTACGACTGGCCCTTGCTCGACGAACGCAGCGCGTCGAATCTCTGCTACACCTCGGGCACCACCGGCAATCCTAAGGGCGCGCTTTATACGCATCGTTCGTCGGTGCTGCATGCGTACGCGGCGTCCTTGCCCGATTCGATCGGGCTCTCGGCGCGCGACGCGATCCTGCCCGTCGTGCCGATGTTCCATGTGAACGCGTGGGGCATTCCGCACGCGGCGCCGCTGAACGGCGCGAAGCTCGTGCTGCCCGGCAAGGATCTCGACGGCAAGTCGCTCTACGAGTTGATGGAGTCCGAGGGCGTGACCTGTTCGGCGGGCGTGCCGACGGTGTGGCTCGGCCTGCTCACGTATATGCGCGACGCGGGCGTGAAGTTCTCGACCTTGCAGCGCACGGTGATCGGCGGTTCGGCGTGTCCGCCCGCGATGCTGCGCACTTACGAAGACACCTACGGCGTGCAGGTGATTCACGCGTGGGGCATGACGGAGATGTCGCCGCTCGGCACGCTCGCGAAGCTCAATTGGGAGCAGTCGCAGCGTCCGCCGGACGCGCGCCGCGCGCTGCTCGAAAAGCAGGGGCGCGTGATTTTCGGCGTCGATATGAAGATCGTCGGCGACGATGGCCGCGAGCTGCCGTGGGATGGCGTCGCGTTCGGCGACCTGCACGTGCGCGGGCCGTGGGTCATCGACCGCTATTTCCGGCAGGAGGGCGGCACGCCGCTGATCGACGGCTGGTTCCCGACCGGCGACGTCGCGACCATCGACGCCGACGGCTTCCTGCACATCACCGACCGCAGCAAGGATGTGATCAAGTCGGGCGGCGAGTGGATCAGTTCGATCGAGCTGGAAAACATCGCGGTTTCGCATCCGGCGATTGCGGAGGCCGCGTGCATTGCCTGCGCGCATCCGCGCTGGACCGAACGGCCGCTGATCGTCGCGGTGAAGAAGCCCGGCGCCGCGGTCACGCGCGAGGAACTGCTCACGTATTTCGACGGCAAGGTCGTGAAATGGTGGCAGCCCGACGACGTCGCTTTCGTCGACGAACTGCCGCACACGGCCACCGGCAAGCTGCAAAAGCTCAAGCTGCGCGAGCAGTTTCGCGATCACGTGCTGCCCACGGTGGCGGCGGCGAGCGAGCAATGTCCGATGGAGCCGCTCGACGTGAATACTGACGCGCACGCGGGCGGCGGCGATGCCCGATTAGACCCGCCTCACGGTTAGCTCGATACGTATCGAGCGTTGCTTCGGCGCGGCCTGCGGGCCGCGTTTTTTTATGCGCTTTCCGTGCGCTTTTCGTCCGCTCCGAGCCGCTTGTTTCCAAACCTGCACGACAGTCGGTACAAACCCTCACGCCTTTGTTATCGAAAAAAATGGAACGAACGTTCTTTTTTCGGTATTCTGCCTGCTGACCGGGAATGTCGGACAATGAAGCCGGCGACGCACAACGCGGCCCGCAAGCATGGAGGCAGGCAAATGGTAGTGGACAACGCGGCAGTGATTTACACGACTCGCGACGGCGTCGCCGTCATCACGCTCAACAATCCGCCCGTCAACGGCCTGGGTCACGCGACCCGCACCGGCATCGTCGAGGGCATCGCACGCGCCAACGCCGACGCGGCGGTCACGGCCATCGTCATCACGGGCGCGGGCAAGGCGTTTTCGGGCGGCGCCGACATCACCGAATTCAACACGCCGAAGGCCACCCAGGAGCCCACGCTCCACACCGTCATCAAGGAAGTGGAGAAGAGCGCGAAGCCGGTGGTCGCGGCGATCCACAGCGTGGCGATGGGCGGCGGCCTCGAACTGGCGCTTGGCGCGCACTATCGCATCGCGGCGCCCGGCGCGCAGATCGCGCTGCCCGAAGTGAAGCTCGGCATTCTGCCCGGCGCGGGCGGCACGCAGCGTCTGCCGCGCGCGATCGGCCTCGAAGCCGCGCTGAACATGATCGTCAGCGGTGCGCCGGTGCCGAGCGAGAAGCTCGCGAAGTCGGGCCTGTTCGACGCCATGGCGCAAGGCGATCTGCTCGACGAAGCCGTCGCGTTCGCGCGCAAGGCCGCCGACAAGCAAGGTCCGCATCCGCTCGTGCGCAATCGCAAGATCGAGCATCCGAACGCTGAAGGCTTCCTGCAATTCTCGCGCAACACCGTGGGCGCGATGTCGAAGAATTATCCGGCGCCGGTCAAGTGCATCGATGCGATCGCCGCGGGCGTGAAGGAGGGCTTCGACAAGGGCCTCGCCTACGAGCGCGAATGTTTCGTCGAACTCGTGCAGACGCCGGAATCGCACGCGCTGCGTCACGCGTTCTTCGGCGAGCGTGCCGCTAGCAAGATTCCCGATGTGCCGTCGAGCACGCCCACGCGTGACATCCAGAAAGTCGCGGTGATCGGCGCAGGCACGATGGGCGGCGGCATCACGATGAACTTCCTGAACGCGGGCGTGCCGGTCACGCTGCTCGAAACGAAGCAGGAAGCGCTCGATCGCGGTCTCGCCACGATCCGCAAGAACTACGAAGCGCAGGTCAAGAAGGGCAAGCTCACGCAGGAGAAGCTCGACGCGCGCATGGCGCTGATCAGCCCGACGCTGTCCTACGATGACCTCAAGCAGGCCGACCTCATCATCGAAGCGGTGTTCGAAGAACTCGGCGTGAAGGAGCAGGTGTTCAAGCGTCTGGACGAAGTCGCGAAGCCGGGCGCCATTCTCGCCTCGAACACCTCGACGCTGGACGTCGACAAGATTGCGGCCTTCACGAAGCGTCCGCAGGACGTCGTCGGTCTGCACTTCTTCAGCCCGGCCAACGTGATGAAGCTGCTCGAAGTCGTGCGCGGCAAGGAAACCGCGAAGGACGTGCTGGCCACCGTCATGCAGGTCGCGAAGAAGATCCGCAAGACGGCCGTGGTCTCGGGCGTGTGCGACGGCTTCATCGGCAACCGCATGATCGAGCAGTACGTGCGCCAGGCGCTCTACATGCTCGAAGAAGGCGCGCTGCCCGCGCAGGTCGACCGCGCAATCGAGAAATTTGGCTTCGCGATGGGTCCGTTCCGCATGAGCGACCTCGCGGGCAACGACATCGGCTGGGCGATCCGCAAGCGTCGTTACCAGGAACATCCGGACATGAAGTACTCGAAGATCGCCGACCGTCTGTGCGAAACGGGGCGCTTCGGCCAGAAGACCGGCGCGGGCTGGTACGACTACAAGGCGGGCGAACGCAATGCGCTGCCCTCGAAGCTCGTCGACGACATGATCGTCGCGTACTCGAAGGAAGCGGGCGCCGAGCGCCGCAAGATCAGCGACGAGGAAATCGTCGAGCGTCTGGTCTACGCGCTCGTCAACGAAGGCGCGAAGATTCTCGAAGAAGGCATTGCGTCGAAGGCGTCGGACATCGACATGGTCTATCTCACGGGCTACGGCTTCCCGCTGTGGCGCGGCGGCCCGATGCTCTACGCCGACACCGTCGGTCTCTACAACGTGGCGCGCTCGATTCGCCGCTACGCGCAGCAGCCGAACGGCGACGCCTGGCAGATCGCGTCGTCGCTGGCCGAGCGCGCGGAGAACGGCGGCGCGTTCAACTGAGCGACGCCCGCACACGGTTCAACAGACGTATCAACGCTAGCAAGAACGGACGAACACGATGAGAAGCGCAGACGACGTGCTCCTGCTGATCGACCTGCAATACGATTTCATGCCGGGCGGGGCGCTGGCCGTCGCGCACGGCGACGAAGTCGTCCCGGTCGCCAACCGGCTCGCGCAGGGCTTCGCGCATGTGGTGCTCACGCAGGACTGGCACCCGGCAGCGCACGTGTCGTTTGCCGCGAATCACGCGGGGCGCCAGCCCTTCGAGACCGTCGCGCTGCCGTACGGCGAGCAGGTGCTGTGGCCCACGCACTGCGTGCAGGGCACGCCAGGCGCGGCGCTGCACCGCGATCTCGACGTGCCGCATGCGCGCGCGGTTATCCGCAAGGGGCATCACGTGGACGTCGACAGCTACTCGGCGTTTCTCGAAGCCGATCGCACGACGCCCACCGGACTCGCGGGCTATCTGCGCGATACGGGCGCGAAACGCGTGTACTGCTGCGGCCTCGCGACCGACTATTGCGTTGCGTGGTCCGCGCTCGATGCGCGCGCCGCGGGCTTCGAAACCGTGCTGATCGAAGACGCCTCGCGCGCCATCGACCTGAACGGCTCGCTGGCCGCCGCGTGGGAGCAGTTGCAGGCGGCGGGCGTGAAGCGCGCGCAGTCGGCCGACGTGCTGCGCGGCGCGGCCTGAGGGCGCAGATTCCCCCGCATTCGTTCGTTCGAAGCGACAGAGATTCACCGGATCAAACCATTGGGATGGGATCGGCGCACCGCGCACGGGCGCAAGCGCCGATCGACAAGGAGACACACAGATGACTGACGCCGTAATCGTTTCGACCGCCCGCACGGGCCTCGCCAAATCCTGGAAGGGCTCGTTCAACATGACGCACGGCGCCACGCTCGGCGGCCACGTCACGCAGGCCGCCGTCGAGCGCGCGAAGATCGACCCCGCGCGCGTCGAGGACGTGATCATGGGCTGCGCCAACCCCGAAGGCGCGACGGGCGCCAACATCGCGCGCCAGATCGCGCTGCGTGCGGGCCTGCCGGTCTCGGTGCCGGGCATGACGGTGAACCGTTTCTGTTCGTCCGGTCTCCAGACGATTGCGCTCGCGGCGCAACGCGTGATCGCCGGTGAAGGCGACGTGTTCGTGGCGGGCGGCGTGGAATCCATTTCGTGCGTGCAGAACGAAATGAATCGCCACATGATGGCCGAAGGCTGGCTCAGCCAGCACAAGCCGGAAATCTACTGGAGCATGCTGCAGACGGCGGAAAACGTCGCGAAGCGCTACGAAATCTCGAAGGATCGTCAGGACGAATACGGCGTGCAGTCGCAACTGCGCGCGGCCGCGGCGCAGGCGGCGGGTCTCTTCAACGACGAAATCGTGCCGATTACGGTGCTCGCGGGCGTCGCCGACAAGGCTTCGGGCCAACTGATCACGAAGGAAGTGACGATCTCGTCCGACGAAGGCATTCGCGGCGACACCACGCTCGAAGGCGTGGCGAAGATCCGCACGGCGATGCCCGGCGGCGTGATCACGGCGGGCAACGCGAGCCAGTTCTCGGACGGCGCGAGCGCCTGCGTGGTGATGAACGCCAAGGTCGCGGAACGCGAAGGCCTGCAACCGCTCGGCATCTTCCGCGGCTTCGCCGTGGCCGGTTGCGAGCCCGACGAAATGGGCATCGGCCCGGTGTTCGCGGTGCCGAAGCTGCTCAAGCAGGCGGGCCTCAAGGTCGAGGACATCGACCTGTGGGAACTGAACGAAGCGTTCGCGGTGCAGGTGCTCTATTGCCGCGACAAGCTCGGCATTCCCGCCGATCGCCTGAACGTGAATGGCGGCGCGATTGCGGTCGGTCACCCGTATGGCGTCTCGGGTGCGCGTCTCACCGGTCATGCGCTGATCGAAGGCAAGCGCCGCGGCGCGAAGCTCGTCGTCGTCACGATGTGTATCGGCGGCGGTCAGGGCGCGGCGGGGCTTTTCGAAGTCGTGTAACGCCCGCAAGGCGCGCGATCCAGCGGCGCGCCAACGCCACGAGCGGCGACGCGGCCGCCGGCACGATCAGCACGCCGGCGCAATCGCGTCCCGCGCCGCTCAAGCCGTACCAGCCCCGGTCGCTGATCGGATAACGCTCGCCTTCGTCGAGCCGCCGCGTCTGCAACGGCGCGACGTGGCCGGCCAGGGCGAGAGCGGCATCGCGATACGTCACGCACAGCGCGCCTTCCACGGCCACGAGCGCGGCGCCGCGACGCAAGGCGATCCAGTGAACCTGATGGGGCGCGATGCGCAGCAGCGGCGGCGATGACGCCAAAGCCGCGTCGGGCGCGCCCGGGGCAAGAGACGAGAGGGTGGGCAAGTCGTGCATGATCGAGACCTGGACGTTGAAATGCTGACATGCCCCGACTTTATGGGCGCGAACGCGCGCGCAACAGGCACAACGGGGCGCGATCCGTTGCGCTACAGCGGCAACAAACATCGCGCTGTATCGGTGCAAAGCGACAAGACGTGTATCTGTCGCGCCCGGCCGCCGCTCTGGCATCATCGACCGATGAACGTCCCCGATCAGCCTCTTTACCGGCAACTCGCCGGCCACTACCGGCGCTCCATCGAAAGCGGCGTGCTGCGTCCCGGCGACCGCATGCCGTCGATGCGCGCGTTCATGCGCCAGCACGACGTGAGTCTCGCCACCGCGACCGAAAGCTATCGCGTGCTCGAACGCGAATCGCTGATCGAGGCGCGTCCGCGCGAAGGCTATTTCGTGCGCGCGGCGAGTGCGAACACGCTGCCCGCCGCGCGCGAACCCGACTGGCACGACGCGACGCATCGCGAACCGCTCGTCGCGCAGTTCGTCGGCATGCATGCGGCCATTTCCGCGCTCGTGGCGCGTTTTCAGCAGGTGCCCGACGCGCTCAATCTCGGTGGCGTAACCGCCGCCGACGCGCTGTTTCCCGGCGAGGAATTGCAGAAGATCGCCGTGCGCATCCTGCGCCGCCGTCCCGATCTGCTCACGTCGCCGGGCCATGAACGTGGCGATCCGCAACTGCGCGCCGTGATCGCGCGACGTGCGCTTGCGGCGGGCTTCGCCGTTCACGCCGACGAGATCGTCATGACCAACGGCGGCACCGAGGCGGTGAATCTCGCCCTGCGCGCGGTGACGCAGCCAGGCGACACGGTCGCCGTCGAATCGCCGTGTTTTTACGGCTTGCTGCAGGTGCTCGAAAGCCTCGGTCTGCGCGCGCTCGAAATTCCCGCGAGCCCGACCACCGGGCTGTCGGTCGAGGCGCTCGAATTCGCCTTGCAGCAGCATCCGGAACTGAAGGCCGTCGTGGTGGTGCCGCATCTGCAGAATCCGCTCGGCTGCGTGATGCCGGATGCGCACAAGCAGCGCATCGTCGAGTTGTGCACGCAGGCGGGCGTCGCCGTGATCGAAGACGATCCGTATCGCGAACTCGTCGAGGGCGAGACCGCGCCGCGCGCCCTGAAAGCGTGGGACAGCGCGGGCACCGTGATTCACTGCACGTCGTTTAACAAGACGCTCGCGCCGGGCATGCGCGTGGGCTGGATGGCGGGCGGGCGCTGGCACGCGCGCATCGCCATGCTGAAGTTTTCGCAGTCGCGCCTGAACGAGCCGCTTTCGCAGGCCGTGCTCGCCGAGTTTCTGCAAAGCCAGGCGCACGAACGCCATTTGCGCCGCCTGCGCGAACGGCTGCGCGCGCAGCGCGAGCGCATGGCGCAGGGCATCGGCGCGGCGTTTCCCGAGGGCACGCGCTTCACGCCGCCGCCCGGCGGGCTGGCGTTCTGGATCGAGTTGCCGCGGCATGTGTCGTCGATGGCGCTGTTCGATGCGGCGCTCGCCGAGCGTATCCGCATCATGCCCGGCACGGTGTTTTCGAACTCGGGGCGTTTCGATCATTGCATCCGCGTGAGCTGTCCGGGTCCGCTGCCTCATAGCGCCGACGATGCGCTGCTGCGGATCGGCGCGATCGCGCACCGGCTGGCCCGCGAAAACGCGCTGCCGGGCGCGGGCGCGAAGGCATGAGCGCGCCATGTACGCGCGCTCGCACGGGTATCATGACGGCTGCCTTGCGCCCGTGCTTCGCACGGCGCGCGAGCCCCGTTCATGCAACAGAGAAAAGGTGAAACCGTGATTCGTCATATCGTGATGTGGAAGCTCAAGGAAACGGCCGAAGGTGCGACGCGCGCCGAGAATGTCGCGAAGTTCAAGACGCTGCTCGAAGCCTGCCGCGATATCGTGCCGGGCACGCTGCATCTCGAAGTCGGCGTGGCGGGCGAGGGTCTCGATTCGACCTACGATCTCGCGCTGCTCTCCGATTTCGCCGACAAGGCCGCGCTCGACGCTTACCAGGTTCACCCCGAACACCTCGTCGTGAAGGACTTCGCCAAGCGCGTGGTCGAGTCGCGTCAGGCTGTCGATTACGTCGTTTGAAACTCGCCATGATCGGAACCGCAGATACCACCCAGGGCAGCGCGCCGAGCGGCGGCGAGAGCCAACAGCCAGCGCAGCCAGCCCAAACGGCACAGTCGGCACAGGCGGCGCAACCGCACGATGCCCAGAACGCGGGCATGGTGATCGAAAGCCCGTTCGTCGACCATCTGGGCGCGCAGCTCGTCAGCGCGCGCGACGGCGCGAGCGAAGTGATGCTGCCGCTTGCCGAGCGTCACCTGAACACGTGGGACGTCGCGCATGGCGGCGTGACCATGACGCTCGCCGACATCGCGCTCGCGATGGCCGCGCGCAGCGTCGCCGCTGACGGCGTGGGCGTCGTCACCGTCGAGATGAAAGTGAACTTCATGCAGCCGGGGCGCGGCGAACTGCGCGCCTATGGCCGCGTGCTGCACCGCTCGACCACGATGGCTTATTGCGAAGGCGAGATCCGCGACAGCGAAGGCCACTTCGTCGCCAAGGCGCTCGGCACCTTCAAATACATGCGCAAGCTTGCTGTGGGTCGCGACGTCACGCGCCAGCGCCTGCGCAGCGATCCCAACGCGAAGCCGGGCCCGAGCGACGGCTGATCGTCGCTTTCGCCCGGCTTCGCGCCTGGCTTGCGCGCCCGCTCCGCAATGAATCGATCACTGTTTCTGGCGGGCGCGCATCCGTTTCCACCCCGCGCGGCCCGTGCCGCGCCTCTTCGAAGCCTGACCACGCTCATGACCCAGACCAATCGCCAGATCCTGCTCGCCTCGCGTCCCGAAGGCGCTGCCAGCGTCGATAACTTCCGTCTCGTCGAAACGCCGCTTGTGCCGCTCGCCCAGGGTCAGGTGCGCGTGCGCAATCACTATCTGTCGCTCGATCCGTACATGCGCGGCCGCATGAACGACAGCAAGTCGTATGCGGCGCCGCAACCGCTCGATTCGGTGATGATCGGTGGCACCGTGGGCGAGGTGGTCGAGTCGCTCAATCCGAAATTCAAGGTGGGCGACAAGGTAGTCGGCATGGCCGGCTGGCAGGAATTCGCGACCTCGGACGGCAACGACATGCACGTCGTCGATACGACGCATGTGCCGCTTTCCGCGTACCTCGGTCCGGTCGGCATGCCGGGCGTCACCGCCTGGTACGGCCTGAACCGCATCATCGCGCCGAAGGCGGGCGAGACCGTGGTCGTGAGCGCGGCAAGCGGCGCGGTCGGCAGCGTGGTTGGCCAGCTGGCGAAGCGTGCGGGCTGCCGTGCGGTCGGCATCGCGGGCGGCGCGGAAAAGTGCCGTTACGTGGTCGAGGAACTGGGCTTCGACGCCTGCGTCGACTACAAGGCCGGCAATCTGTATCCCGATCTCAAGGCCGCGACGCCAGACGGCGTGGACGGCTATTTCGAAAACGTGGGCGGCGCGGTGCTCGACGCCACGCTCGCGCGCATGAACGCGTTCGGCCGCATCGCACTGTGCGGCATGATCGCGGGCTACGACGGCGAGCCGATGCCGCTCAAGTATCCGCAACTGCTGCTCACGCAGCGCCTGCTGGTGCAGGGCTTCATCGTGAGCGAGCACATGGACGTGTGGCCGCAGGCGCTCGGTGAACTCGGCGCGCTGGTCGCGAAGAAACAGCTGGCGTATCGCGAGACGATCGCCGACGGCCTCGACAACGCGCCTGCCGCGTTCCTCGGCATGCTCAAGGGCCAGAATTTCGGCAAGCAGCTCGTCAAGCTGATCTGACGAAGCACGCCGGCCCATTTCCATGAATTCTGCATCCCTAACGAATAGAACCGGAGACGCGATGTCCGATCCATTTCAGTTCGAAGGCCGCGTGGCCGCCATCACCGGCGCGGCGAGCGGCTTTGGCCGCGCGTTCGCGCAACAGGCCGCCGCGCTCGGCATGAAGCTCGTGCTGGCCGACGTCGATGCCGCCACGCTCGACGCCGCCGTGCAGGCAATCCGCGAGCAGGGCGCGCAGGCGATCGGCGTGCGCACCGACGTACGCGATCCCGACCAGGTCGACGCGCTCGCGCAAGCCGCAATCGAGGCCTACGGCAAGGTCCATCTGCTGTTCAACAACGCGGGCGTGGGCACGGGCGGCTTCATCTGGGAAAGCAGCGCGAAGGACTGGGAGTGGGTGTTCGGCGTGAACGTGATGGGCGTGGCGAACGGCGTGCGCAGCTTCGCGCCGATCATGCTCAAGCAGGGTGAGCGCGCGCATATCGTCAATACGGCGTCGGTGGCGGGGCTGCTGTCGCCGCCCGCGATGGGCGTCTACAACGCGTCGAAGCACGCCGTGGTCTCGCTCACCGAAACGCTCTATCACGACCTCAAGAACGTGAGCGACGTGGTGAGCTGCTCGCTGCTGTGTCCGGCCTTCGTGCCGACCGGCATCGCCAACGCCGAGCGCAGCCGTCCCGACGATCTGCGCAACGACGCACCGCCCACGCGCTCGCAGCAGGCCGCCGATCTGCAATTGCAGCGCGCCGTGCGTTCGGGCCGCCTCACGCCCGACGACGTCGCGAAAGCCACGTTCGACGCCGTGCGCGACGCGCGCTTTTACATCCTCACGCATCCGGGCATACTCGCTTCGGTGAAGCTGCGTCACGAAGACATCGAAACGCTGCGCAATCCGACCGATCCGCTGTCGCTCAAGCCCGAAGTCAAAGCCGAAGCGAAAACCGACGTCGCGTCCTGACGCGTATCCTCGCGAACGGTCCCGGTTGCGCAAGGCGTTATCCGCAACTTTTTCTCCTGCACGAACCGGGACCATGCCGCTGAACGCGAAGATCGCACTCGTCCTCGAAATGGTGGCCCGCGCGGGCCGCACGCCGTATCACGAACTCACGCCACAGGACGCGCGCGCGTCCTACGAAAAAAGCGCCTCGGTGCTGGAGATCGCTGCCGCGCCGATGCATGCGGTCGACGATCTGCGCCTTCCCATGCGCGACGGCGAGACGATCCGCGCGCGTCTCTATACGCCGGTCGAACCGAATTGGGCGCAGCCGCTGCCCGCGCTGGTGTATTTCCACGGCGGGGGCTTCACCGTCGGCAGCGTCGATACGCACGACGCGCTGTGCCGCATGTTCGCGCAGGACGCGCGCTGCGCCGTGCTCTCGGTCGACTACCGGCTCGCGCCCGAGCACAAGTTTCCCACCGCCGTTCACGACACCTTCGACGCTTACGCGTGGCTGCAGTCGCATGCCGCGGAATACGGCATCGACGCTGCGCGCCTCGCTGTCGGCGGCGATAGCGCGGGCGGCACGCTCGCGACGGTGTGCGCCGTGCTCGCGCGCGACGCGGGCATCGCGCCCGTGCTGCAAATGCTGATTTATCCGGGCACGGGCGGCTATCAGGACACGGACTCGCACCGGCGTCTCGCGGACGGCTATCTGCTGACCGAAGCCACGATCCAGTGGTTCTTCAATCATTACGTGCGCGATGTTTCGGATCGCGACGATTGGCGCTTCGCGCCGCTCGACGGCAAGCATGGCATTGACGGCACAAGCGGCGCGAGCGGCGTGCCGGATTTTCGCGGGCTGGCACCGGCGTGGATTGCGGTGGCGGAGTTCGATCCGCTCGTCGACGAAGGCGTGGCGTACGCGGAGAAACTGCGCGCGGCGGGTAATGCCGTCACGCTGGTGCGCTACGACGGCATGATCCACGAGTTCTTCAAGATGGGCGCTTACGTCGACGACGCGCGTCGCGCGCACGCCGAAGCCGCGCAAGCGTTGCGCGCGGCGTTCGGTGAGCAAGAGTGACGGGCGGTTTAGCGCGCCGTGTCGATGACGTAGCGTTCGTGGCGCTCGAATGCGCCCGGGCGCACGATGCGGTGAGAACCGTCGTCGTCGCTGCGTTCCAGCGCTTCGACGTCCAGACGCGCGCCGTCCACGCGCACGCGTAGCGCCGTGGTGCCGCGCGTGCCGTAATCGGGCGTTTCGATGAAAGCCGCCGACAGCGCGCGTTCGCGTTCGAGCGGAATGCCGGTCGAGGGCAGGTCGGCGTCGGGCGCGACGCGCGGATCGCGCATCATCTCGATCAGACGTTCGAGCGGTACGTCGGCGCCTTCGCTCGCGCGCTGCGGGACTTGCGTGAGCTGGGCGAGTTCCGCGCGCTTGTGCACGAGCTTCGGCCACGGCGTATCGAGCACCGCGTTGGAGATGCCGTGCGTGCCTTCGGGCAGCAGCGCGGGCGCGCGGTCGGCGCGATTGCAGTACCAGGCGAGCTCGCCGCGCGTCCAGTCGCCGACGATCAGATTGAAGCCGTTGTAGAGCGCTCCGTCGCGCGCGACTTCGTCGAGATAGGCGAGCGCGCTGTCGGGCACCGACCCGGTCTCCGAAGACGAACCCGCCGATGAACCCATCAGCCAGCGAGACACCAGCGTGCCGCGCGTGGGTGCGTCGGGGCGCATGTCGTGCGGCGCGCGATAGTTGGTGAGCGCGGCGAAGCGTCCGCCGCGCGTCATGCCGAGCCACGTGCCGCCGCCAACGAGATCGCGGCCCGCGAGCACGTCGGGCGCGTCGGGCCACCATTGCAGCGGCGCGGCGGTGCGGCGCAGGAACTCGTCGCGGTTCGCGGCGAGCGTGAAGCGCGCGCCTTCGGTCGCCTGCGGGCGCCAGTCGAACACGATCAGACACATGGCGCGCCACCTCCGTTGCTCAGGCCGCACGCAGATTGCAGCCGCGTTTCGACCGGCGCGAACACCAACACTTCCAGCGCCGACAACGCGTCAGACCTCGGTGGGCAGTGCGTAGGGCAGCGGCAGGAAGCGCAGCGCGGGGCCGTCAGCGGCGCCCAGATGCACGCTGCCCGCTTCGAGCGCCGCGAGCTTGATCTCGGTGAGCAGATCGACGCCGCCTTCGGGCGACGCGGCTGCGTTCACGATCATGCCGCAAGGTTGGCCCGGATCGTCGGAATGGAACAGCTCGACGCCCGGACGCGCGGCGTCGAGACCGGCCGCGACGCTCGCGAGCGCCGTGCGCCGCTTGATCGTGCCGCGATACTGGCTGCGCGCGACCACTTCCTGGCCCGGATAGCAGCCCTTCTTGAAGTTCACGCCGCCGAGCACGTCGTAGTTGATCATCTGCGGCACGAACTGCTCGCTCACGGCTTGCGTGACGCGCGGCTCGCCCGCGTGGATGTCGAACCAGTCCCACAGCGCGGGCGTGACGCGCGCGATCTTGCCGTCGAGCGCGGCGAGTTTCGCTTCGACCGCTTCCTTCGGACCGACCAGCAGATAGCGCAGACGGCCGGCCGCGTCGGGCAGGCGGATCAGCGAGCCGGCGGTGTCGTCGACCTTAACGTGCACGCCGTCGGGCAGCGCGTCGAACACGCCCGACAGCGCGCCGCGCACATCGCCCGCGAAGCCGACCACGAGCAGCTTGTCGCTGTCGTCGACGAGCTTGGCCTTGGCGCGCAGCACGAACATCGACAGGCGTTTTTGCACCGCGGCCTGCACGTCCTTCGAGATCAGCAGGCGGATCGTCTCGCCGCTTTTCCAGACGAGGAACGACGCGAGCAGACGGCCCTTGGCGGAGCAGTAGCCCGCGAGGCGCGCGCCCGCGACGTCCAGATGCTGGATGTCGTTGGTGAGCTGGCTGTGCAGGAACGTGGCGGCGTCTTCGCCGTTGGCGTCGATCACGCCGAACTGCGGCAGGATCGCGTAGGCGCCGCCCTTGAGCGCGGCGTCGAAGTCGGCGGCGGTCGGGGCGGGCAGATCAGCCTGCACGGCCGGCGTGGAGGAAAGCGTAGTAGCGGGAGCGAGCGGGGAGTTCATGGATTCGGGGAACAGTCAATCCTGACTTTAGCGAGGGCAAGCAGTTATTATATGAGGTCCCCCTGAGTCATGTTTCCATGTCCCTCCTGAAGAAATGCCTTGCCGCCGGCGTTGCGTGCGCCGTGCTGGGCGCAGCCGCCGCAGGCGGTGTCTGGTACTGGGCCACCACGCCCGTCGCACTTGCGGTCCAGCAGCTCGACGTCACCATCAAGCCGCACAGCACCGTGCGCAGCGTTACCGCCCAGTTGAACCGCGGCGGCGTGCCGGTCCAGCCCCAGTTGTTCGTGCTGATGACCCGCGCGCTCGGCCTGCAGAGCCATCTCAAATCGGGCAATTACGAATTCAAGGCGGGCATCACGCCCTACGAAGTGCTGCAGAAGATGGCGCTCGGCGACGTCAACGAATATGTCGCGACCATCATCGAAGGCTGGACCTTCAAGCGCATGCGCGACGAGCTCGACGCCAATCCGGCGCTGCGTCACGACACGGCGGGCATGAACGACGCCCAGCTTCTGACGGCGATCGGCGCGCCGGCTTCGCCCGAGGGCAGCGGCGAGGGCCTGTTCTTTCCCGACACCTATCTGTTCGACAAAGGTTCGAGCGATCTGGACGTCTACCGCCGCGCCTACAAGCTCATGCAGACGCATCTGAACGAGGCATGGGCCGCGCGCGCGCCGGGTCTGCCGCTGAAGTCGCCGTACGAGGCGCTGACGCTCGCTTCGCTGGTCGAGAAGGAAACCGGCAAGGCCGGCGACCGTCCGCTGGTGGCCGCCGTATTCACGAACCGTCTCAAGGTGGGCATGCCGCTGCAGACCGATCCGGCGGTGATCTACGGGATGGGCACGGGCTATCTGGGGCGTTTGCACAAGCGCGATCTGCAGACCGACACTCTTTACAATACGTACCTGCGCCCTGGGCTGCCGCCGACGCCAATCGCGTTGCCCGGCGCCGCGGCATTGCAGGCAGCGCTCAATCCGGCGGCGACCGGCGCGCTGTATTTCGTGGCGCGCGGCGACGGCAGCAGCGTGTTTTCCGACAATCTCGTCGACCACAACAAGGCCGTCGACAAATACATCCGGGGTAACTAAATGGCGCGTGGCCGATTCATCACGTTCGAGGGCATCGACGGCGCGGGCAAGACCACGCATCTGGCCTGGTTCCGCGAGCAGCTCGAGCACAAGCTCGCTGCCGGCGGGCGCACGGTGGTCATGACGCGCGAACCGGGCGGCACGCCGCTCGGCGAAACGCTGCGCGATCTCCTGCTGCACGAGCAGATGGACCTTGAAACCGAGGCGTTGCTGATGTTCGCGGCGCGCCGCGAGCATCTCGCGCGCGTGATCGAGCCGGCGCTCGCACGCGGCGACTGGGTGCTGTCGGATCGCTTTTCCGACGCGACCTTCGCCTATCAGGGCGGCGGCCGCGGCCTGCCGCGCGACAAGCTGGAAACGCTCGAACGCTGGGTGCAGGGCGGTTTTCAGCCCGATCTGACCATCCTGTTCGACATCGCGCCCGACACCGCCAGCGAGCGGCGCGGCGCGGCGCGCGAGCCGGACCGCTTCGAAAGCGAGACCGATGCGTTCTTCACGCGCACGCGCGCCGAGTACCTGCGCCGCGCGGAAGAGGCGCCGTACCGCTTCGCGATCGTCGATTCCTCGCAGAGCATCGAAGGAATTCGCAGCAAGCTTGAGCAGATCATCGCAACGCTTTGATTGCAAAGCGTTATTTGGCGAAATTATATGAACGGCGTGGTTCGCGCGAAGTCTCGCGAATCTCGTCTAACTGATTGATTCTAAATATGATCTATCCGTGGCAGAGCGGCGACTGGGAACGCCTTCAGCAGTTGCGCAGCCACTGGCCGCATGCGCTGCTGCTGCACGGCCAGGCCGGCATCGGCAAGCTCCAGTTCGCCCAGCATCTGGCGAAGGGGCTGCTGTGCGAGTCGCCGCACGCCGACGGTCAGCCGTGCGGCGCCTGCCCGGCGTGCCACTGGTTCGAGCAGGGCAATCATCCCGATTACCGCGCGGTGGTGCCCGAGGCGCTCGCCAGCCTCGTCGGCCCGACGGGCGACGACAGCGACGGCAAGCCCGAGAAAGCCGACAAGGGCGACGACGAAGGCAAGAAAGGGCGCGCGCCCAGTAAGGAAATTCGCATCGAGCAGGTGCGCGCGCTGCTCGATTTCACGAGCGTCGGCTCGCATCGCGGTGGTATGCGCGTGGTCGTGCTGTATCCGGCCGAAGCGCTCAATGTCGCCGCCGCGAACGCGCTGCTGAAAACGCTGGAGGAACCGCCTTCGGGCGTGGTGTTCCTGATGGTGTCGGCGCGCATCGACCGTTTGCTGCCGACCATCATCAGCCGCTGCCGCCAGTGGCCGATGAGCACGCCCGCGCCCGACGAGGCGCAGGCCTGGCTTGCGCAGCAGGGCGTGGATGATCCGGTCGGGCTGCTGGCCGAAGCGGGCGGCGCGCCGCTTGCGGCACTCGCGCTCGCGAGCGACGAAAACCGCACGCTGCGCGACTGGACGCTCGCCCAGCTCGCCGCCGGCCCGGCCTGCGATCCGTTCGCTTGCGGCGAGACGCTGCAAAAGCTGCCGGTGCCGCTGGTGCTCGGCTGGCTGCAGCGCTGGGTCTACGATCTGCTGGCCGAACGCACGGCGGGACGTCCGCGCTATTACCCGCAGTCGGCGGCCGCGCTCGGGCGCTGCGCCGCGAAGCTCGACAGCCCGGCGCTCGCGCGCTACATGAAGACCGTGACGCGCCAGCGCGCGATCGAAAACCATCCGCTCAACGCGCGGCTCGTGTTCGAGGAACTGTTTCTCGGCTATCGTGAAATGTTCGCCTGACGCGTATTTGATGCGCGTTTGATCACACAGCGCGCCGCGCCGGCCTTGAGCCTCGCTTGGCCTTAACGATTTTCACCGCAGGACTTGTCCATGTTTGTCGATTCGCATTGCCACATCAACTTCGAGGGCCTCGCCGACCGGCTGCCGCAGGTGCTCGAGAACATGCGCGAGCAGTCCGTGACGCACGCGCTGTGCGTCTCGGTCGATCTGGAGACGCTGCCCTCGGTGCTCGATATCGCGAGCCGCTACGAGAACGTCTACGCGTCGGTGGGCGTGCATCCGGACCACGAAGACGTGCAGGAACCCTCGGTCGCCGATCTCGTCGAGCTGGCGAAACACCCGAAGGTGGTGGCGATCGGCGAAACGGGGCTCGATTACTTCCGTCTGGGCGAACGCACCATCGACGACATGGAATGGCAGCGCGAGCGCTTTCGCGTACACATTCGCGCGGCGCACGCCACCGGCAAGCCGCTGATCGTCCACACGCGCGCCGCTTCCGAGGACACGCTGCGCATCATGGGAGAAGAGCGCGCGGGCGAGCCGGGCGGCGTGATGCACTGCTTCACGGAGCCGTGGGCGATCGCCGAGCGCGCCATCGCGCAGAATTTTTTCATTTCGCTGTCGGGTATCGTGACTTTCAAGAGCGCGACCGATGTGCAGGAGGTCGCGCGCCGCGTGCCGATCGAGCGTCTTTTGATCGAAACGGACTCGCCGTATCTTGCGCCAGTGCCATTTCGTGGCAAACCCAATGAACCTGCGTACGTCAGCCATGTCGGAAGATTCATTGCCCAGCAACGCGGATTGCCGGACGCCGAACTCGGCGCTGCCACCACGCAGAATTTTTTCCGGCTCTTCAAGATTCCGGCTTCGGCCTGAACGCAGCCGCTACGGGCAATGCCGCTGAAAAAACGGCGTTTTATCAATCAGATATCGAATAACGTTAAGGCCTGACATGAACTCGAATTCGCAACTGTCCACCGTGAAATCCGCGCAAACCGTCCGGGGCGCCGCCGTGCGCCGCGTCGCTGCCGCGCTTGCCTTCGGCATGGGCGCCGCCGTGCTCGTCAGCGCGCCGGTCCACGCCGCGCCGATCGATTCGCTCGTGAAAGGCGTGAAATTCGACGACGACAAGGGCGTCGCCAAGGACATCGCCAACGGCATGGACCCGAACGCCACCGACGACCAGGGCATGCCGCTGCTCGTGCTGGCCGCCCGCGAGAAGTCGGACAAGGTCGCGGCGGTGCTGCTCGACAACCCGGCCATCAAGATCAATGCGCAGGACAAGGCGGGCGAAAACGCGCTCATGCTGGCTTCGCTGAACGGCGACGTCGACCTCGTGAAAATGCTCATCACCAAGGGCGCCGACGTCAACAAGCAGGGCTGGACCCCGCTGCACTACGCGGCCGCGAACGGTAACGACGATGTCGCGAAGCTGCTGATCGGCTATTCGGCCGACGTGAACGCGCCGTCGCCGAACGGCACCACGCCGCTCATGATGGCCGCGCGCGGCGATCACATGAGCACCGCGAAGCTGCTGCTCGATCACGGCGCGAACCTGCAGGCCAAGAACCAGATCGGCATGAACGCGCTGGATTTCGCCAAGCAGTACAAGGCGCCGGACGCGATCAAGGATCTCTCGGCGCGCATGGGTCAGGCGGCGCAATAAGGGTTGAATCAGCGCTTGATCAACGCTCGACCGCACCCCGAGCCGCCGCTTGCGCGGCCTCGCGCGTGACGGCCGCCCGGGTTCGACGCGAACCGGACCCGAGCGGCAGTTATGCAAAACAGTGCACAATAGCGAAATTGCCCCTTGCCGACAGCCGCGCTCCAGGCGCGCACCGGCGGGCGGCTCGCGGCGCAGGGGCGCCGTACCACACGACGATTCAAGGAGAACCATGCTGCGGGCTCTGTTCTGCGCCGGCGCGCTCGTTTTGCCGCTCTCGGCTTTCGCATTCACCGCAAGCGACCTCAACCGCCTTTGCTCGAAGACCGACGTGGCCTCGCGCAGTGCGTGCGCGGCGTATATCGAAGGTGCCGCCGACGGCATCTTCAACACCATTGACGCGATCGGCGGCACGACCGGTCCGCGCGTCGGCCAATACTTCTGCCTGCCGGCGGATGCGCGCTCCGCGCAGCTGACCGACGCCGTGCGCAAGTACATCGCCGACAACCCGAACATCGCGGGCTACAACGCCAGCACGGCGATTTCGCTCGGACTCGGCAAGGCGTTTCCCTGCAAGACGGGTAGCTGATTGCCGCATCGGCACGGCCGCGTCCGGTCGTGCCGCCGCGCTCTTTGCCGCAACCTCTGCCGTACAACCTCGCATCACCCCGCATCCCGAGCGCCGTTGAACCAACGGCGCAATCGTCAGTCGATTCTCCTGCGCGGCGGCTTTTCAGCGCCGCCGCGTCTCGCGCAGCGCGCCGCCCGATCGCCGCGGCACGCCGCTCGCTAAATCCGCACTAGCTGCATGAGCTGCACCAGCGGCGCAATCTTTAGCGCGTTTTTACACGCATTCGCGTAGCGTTACGTTTGGCGCGCCCGGCTTTTGCCGACGTGACGTCGTGACGCCGCCGCATGCCGAAAGCGCCGCCTCTGCCGCGCCGTCTCGCCCGCGGGCCTGCCGCCCGTGCCGTTTCCACCAGGTCGCCACGCGCAGGAGGAACTGGCCACCGATGCCCACTCTCGACGACTTTTCCCGACTGACCGACGCCCCGTTGCAAAACTGGCTCGGCACGCTCCTCGTCAGCGCCATCGCGCTGGCCTTCGCTTTCGCATTGCACTGGCTCGGCGCGCGCGTCGTGCGCCGGCTCGCGCGGCCTTATCCGTATGCGAGCGTGTTCGTGCGCTACGTGCACCAACCCGCGCGCATGGTGCTCGGCGTGCTCGCGCTGGAGTTCGTCTGGTGGCAGGCGCCCGACACGCTGCACTTCATCGGCACCTTGCGCGAGCTCTGCGCGTTCGCGCTGATCGCCGCCATGACCTGGCTGTCCGTGCGCTGCGCGGCGGCCATCGGCGAGGCGATCATCGCGGCGCATCCGCTCGATATCGCCGACAACCTGCAGGCGCGCCGCATCCACACGCAGGCGCGCGTGCTCGCCCGCACGGTGATGGTCGTGATCATCATTTTCGGGCTCGGCGCGGCGCTCATGACCTTCCCGAACGTGCGCCAGATCGGCGCGAGTCTGCTGGCGTCGGCGGGCGTCGCGGGTCTGGTCGCCGGTATCGCGGCACGCCCCGTGCTGGGGAATCTGATTGCCGGTCTGCAAATCGCGATTTCCCAGCCCATCCGGCTCGACGATGTGGTCGTGATTCAGGGCGAGTGGGGGCGCATCGAAGAAATTACCGGCACGTATGTGTCGGTGCGCATCTGGGATCAGCGGCGGCTGATCGTGCCGCTGCAATGGTTTATCGAGAATCCGTTCACGAACTGGACGCGCAGCAGTTCGCAGATCATCGGCTCGGTGTTTCTGTGGCTCGATTACCGCACGCCGCTCGCGCCGCTGCGCGAGGAACTGGCGCGCATCGTCGAGCGCGCGCCCGAATGGGACAAGCGCGTGCAGGTGTTGCAGGTCACCGATGCCAACGAGCGCGCGATGCAGTTGCGCGTGCTCGTGAGCTCGCAGGATTCGGGGCTGAACTGGGATTTGCGATGCCGTGTGCGTGAAGGGCTGTTCGACTTCATCAACGCGCACTTTCCGCAGTATCTGCCGCGGGCGCGCGCGGAAGTGTCGGCGGACGTCGAGAGCGGCATGGAAGTGCCGACGGGCGAGCTGCCGGCGTTCACGCGGCGCGGCTCGCGAGCCGGTGCTAGCGCGGCGTCGAGCACGGCGGCCAACACCGAAGCCGATCCGGTCGCGGACAGCGGCTCGCGCGCGGCGGAGGAGCCGACGCATTCGCGTTAAAGCATGTTAGATCGTGGTTGAAACGTCGGTTGCAAGACGAGGCAAAAGAGAGGCAACGCGCCACGGCGAATGTGGACGCAGATGTGAACGCAAACGCAAACCCGGCGCGGCCTATAACTGAAATTGAACAACGAGAAGACATCGCGAAGCAGGCGATCCGTGGAGGAAAAGCACGATGGCAAGACTGATAGTCGTCTCTAACCGCGTGGCGACGCCCACCGAAACCAAAGGCTCGGCGGGCGGCCTCGCCGTGGGCGTGTTTGGCGCGCTCAAGGACGCGGGCGGCGTGTGGTTCGGCTGGAGCGGCGACGTGGTGAGCGAGACGGTGGCGAACGCGGGCCCGACGCTCGATCAGGAAGGACCGGTGACGTTCGCGACCGTCGGTCTCACGAAAAAAGACTACGACCAGTACTACCGCGGTTTTTCGAACGCCACGCTCTGGCCGGTGTTCCACTACCGCAACGACCTCGCGCGCTACGAGCGCGACGAATACGCGGGCTATCGCCGCGTGAACGCCTGGCTCGCGCACAAGCTCGTCAAGCTGATCGAGCCCGACGACATCATCTGGGTCCACGACTACCATCTGATTCCGTTCGCCGAGGCGCTGCGCTCGGAGGGCGTGCGCAATCGCATCGGTTTTTTCCTGCATATTCCGTTTCCGTCGCCGCAAGTGCTGCAGACGATTCCGCCGCACGAGGAACTCGTGAAATCGCTCTGCTGCTACGACCTGCTCGGCTTCCAGACGCGCAACGACCAGCAGGCGTTTCACGACTACATTGCCCGCGAGGCGCACGGCAAGGTGCGCGAGCGCGGTGAGCACATCAAGCCGCGCAAGGGCGGCGAAAAAGCCACGGAGGTCGAGGAAGAGGGCGTGCTCGAAGCGTACGGACGCACGCTGCACACGGGCGTGTACCGCATCGGCGTGTTTCCCGATGAGATCGCCGAGCAGGCCGCGCGCTACGAAAGCCGCCAGCACGTGCTCGATCTCAAGCAGAGCCTCGAAGGACGCAAGCTCATCATGAGCGTGGACCGGCTCGATTATTCGAAGGGACTCGTCGAGCGCTTTCAAGCCTTCGAGCAACTGCTCGAACATTCGCCCGAATGGCGCGGCAAGGTCACGCTCGTGCAGATCGCGCCGCCCACGCGTTCGGACGTGGCGAGCTACAAGGTGATTCGCGAGGAACTGGAGCGCGAGGCGGGGCGCATCAACGGCCGCTACTCGGGCCTCGATTACACGCCGATCCGCTATCTGAGCCAGCAGTACGACCGCTGGAAGCTGATGTCGCTGTTTCGCGAGTCGCAGGTGGGTTACGTCACGCCGTTGCACGACGGCATGAATCTCGTCGCCAAGGAATACGTGGCCGCGCAGAATCCCGAAGACCCAGGCGTGCTGGTGCTGTCGATTTTCGCGGGCGCGGCCGCCGAACTCGCGGGCGCCTTGCTCGTCAATCCGCACGATGCGACGGGCATGTCGGAGGCGCTCGAGCACGCGCTGTCGATGCCGCTCGAAGAACGCAAGCAGCGCTATCACACCAACATGGAGGCGCTGCGCCGCAACGACCTCGGCGTGTGGCGCGACCGTTTCCTCAGCGATCTCGCGCGCGTGCCGCATTAGCGCTAAGGTTGGGTGCATCGTTGCATGCCGTCGTGCGTCGATTGCGTATGATCCTGCGTGGATCTTCACACCCGACGCGCCTCGGCTCATCGACACATGCTCACTACGCTCGCCATCGCCAACTATCGCTCGTTGCGCGAACTCATCGTGCCGCTCGGCTCGCTCAACGTCATCACGGGACCGAACGGCAGCGGCAAATCGAATCTCTATCGCGCCTTGCGGCTGCTCGCGCTGACCGCGCGCGGCGGCGTGATTCCGTCGCTGGCGCGCGAGGGCGGCCTGCAATCGACGCTCTGGGCCGGACCCGAGCGCTTCTCGCGCGCCGTGAGTGCGGGCGAGCACGCGGTGCAGGGCACGGTGCGCAAGGACGCGGTGAGCCTCAAGCTCGGTTTCGCGGGCGAGACCTTCGGCTATGCGATCGATCTGGGCTTGCCGCCGCCGGCGTCCACCTCGCAGTTCGCGCTCGATCCGGTGATCAAGCGCGAATGCATCTGGAGCGGGCCGATCTTGCGGCCGTCGGCGTTGCTGGTCGATCGTCAGGGGCCGATGATCCGCATCCGCGGCGAGGGCGGCGGACGCGGGGGAAGCGACGACTGGACCACGCTCGCCCAGCCGGTGGCGAGCTTCGACAGCATGATGACGGAGTTCGCTGACCCGCGCAGCGCGCCCGAGATGATCGCGGTGCGCGAGCAGATCCGCTCGTGGCGCTTCTACGATCATTTCCGCACCGACGTGCAGGCCGCCGCGCGCCAGGTGCAGATCGGCACGCATTCGCCGGTGCTTTCCGACGACGGCGCGAATCTCGCCGCCGCCTTGCAGACGATTCGCGAGATCGGCGACGGCGCGGCGCTCGATGCGGCGATCAGCGATGCGTTTCCGGGCGCGCGCGCGGAGATCGTGAACCACGAAGGGCGCTTCGAGGTCGCGCTGCGCCAGGAAGGGCTCCTGCGGCCGTTGCGCGGCGCGGAGCTGTCCGACGGCACGCTGCGCTATCTGCTGCTCGCGGCGGCGCTGCTGAGTCCGCGCCCGCCCGCGCTGCTGGTGCTCGACGAACCCGAGACGAGCCTGCATCCGGACTTGCTGCCCTCGCTCGCGCGGCTGATCGCGCGGGCGTCGACGCAGTCGCAGGTGCTGGTCGTCTCGCATGCGCCGCGGCTGGTCGCCGCGCTCGAACGCGAGGCGGGCAGCCAGTCGATCGTGCTGGAACGGCGCCTCGGCGCCACCGCGCTCGCCGACGAGGATGCGCTCGACGTGCCCGCCTGGAAGTGGCCGTCTCGCTGAGTGCACCTGCCGCGCATAGTCGCTTGGTCGCGTAATCGCACTCTGGCGCGCGGACCATGCGAGAAAGCGAGGATGTATCCGCGTGTAAGTCTGTATAACAATTGAAAGTGTTGCGGCCCGACCGGGCCGCTTCCCGAATAATGAAGATGGCGCGCGCGCATCGGCTGCATCGGCTGACAACGGACTCGCGGTTCTGTCCCTGCCGGTTTTGCCCCTGTGGCAAGGACGGATTGGCGTATGTGGTGCGCGCGCAACCGGGGCGTTCGTGGGCCAGCCGTGCGGCCCCATAATCGGTCGATGCGCTGGAAGGTTGCATCGCCAACGCCCTCGCGACAGCCGTTGCCGGAGACACTCGCTGGAGAACCCGATGAGAATTGCGCAGATCGCCCCGCTGACCGAATCGGTCCCGCCCAAGCTTTATGGCGGCACGGAACGCGCCGTGTCGTACATCACCGAGGCGCTCGTCGAACTCGGCCACGACGTCACGCTGTTCGCCAGCGGCGATTCGGTCACGAGCGCGAAGCTCGAAGCCGTCTGGCCGCGCGCGCTGCGGCTCGATCCGAGCATCCGCGACCGGGTCGCGCCGCATATGCTGCTGATGGAACTCGTGCGCCGCCAGGCCGACCAGTTCGATGTGCTGCACTTCCATATGGACTACTACTCGTTTTCGGTGTTCAAGCGCCAGGAAACGCCGTTCGTGACCACGCTGCACGGCCGTCTCGATCTGCCCGAGCATCAGCCGGTCTTCGACACCTTCAACACCGCGCCCGTGATTTCGATCTCGAACGCGCAGCGCCAGCCCATTCCACAGGCCAAATGGCTGCGCACGGTTTATCACGGACTGCCCGAGCATCTCTACACGCCGCAGCCGGTCGAGCAGCGTTATCTCGCGTTCCTCGGCCGTATTTCGCCGGAAAAACGCGTGGATACGGCGATTCGCATCGCCGAGCGCTGCGGACTGCCGATCCGTATCGCCGCCAAGGTCGACGAAGCCGATCGCGAGTATTTCGAGCGTGAGATCAAGCCGCTGCTCGTGCTGCCGTTCGTCGAGTTCATCGGCGAAATCAACGATAGCCAGAAGGCCGAATTCCTCTCGGGCGCGCATGCGCTGCTGTTTCCGATCGACTGGCCGGAGCCGTTCGGGCTCGTGATGATCGAGGCGATGGCCTGCGGCACGCCGGTGATCGCGTTCAATCGCGGCGCGGTGCCGGAAGTCGTGGACGACGGCGTGTCGGGCTTCATCGTCGAGGACGAGATTGGCGCGGTGGCCGCCGTGAACCGGCTGGCGCGCGTGCCGCGCGCGGGCGTGCGCAAACGCTTCGAGGAACGCTTCACGTCGCGCCGCATGGCGCAGGAATACGTGGAGGCGTATCAGGCGGTGATCCGCGCGAACAAGCGCTCGCGCTTCAAGGTGATCGACACGTCCGCGACCTGAGCATGGCGTGGCGAGCATAAAAAAACCGGCGGCCCAGGCCGCCGGTTTTGCATTGCGCGCGCGCCGGGCGCGACTTGCCGCGCCTTAGAGTTTCAGACGCGAGATCTTGGTGCCGCCGAGCGAGAGGTCGCCAAGCAGACCTTTGTTCGTCAGCACGAAAACCTCGACCGGCTTGGTGGCCGTGGTGGTGTCGATCGAACCGTTCGCGCCGACCTTCACGAGCGCGACCGAGGCGTCGCCGCCCACCGACCAGCCATCCGAATTGCGGAATTTGTCGAGCGCGTCCTGCGTCATGAAGAGATAGACGACGGCTTTCGACTGCACGCCCAGCGTGGCGCCCACCGACGCGCCCGTGGTGCTGTAATAGCCCACCGTGCTGCCGCCTACGCGCAGCGCGCCGTCGCCGTGCTCGCCGCCCACCACGATGCCCGCCTGAACCACCGAGGGAAACACCAGCACGCCGCGCGCCTTGCCGACCAGTTCGCGCGAGCCCGGCACGGTCTGATACAGACGCGACATGGTGCCGTCGACGCTGGCGTCGATCGACTGGCGGCGCGAGTCGTTGGATTGTTCGGTGGGCGGATGGTTGCCGGTGGTGGTGCAGCCTGCGAGCGCCGAGGCCGCGAGTGCGACCGCGATGGAAGTCTTCAGGATGAAGCGACGTGCTTGCATATTCTTCTCCGTTCTGTTTTCCGGACGCCTTACCGCCATGGCCGTGCCGATGACGGAATCAGCCTTACATTTATATCACAGGGTCCGAATGCGGCCGTTTGAGCCCGGACAGGCGTTCCGGGCAGGCGAGGGCCGCGCCGCAGGGGAGAAATCAGCGTTCCGACAGGGGTTTGGCGGCGGCCGGCGGGCGGCGCAGTGCGCGCTTGACGCCGCCGAGCACGACGCCGATCGCGAGCAGAATGGCCGCAGGCACGACCCAGTAGCCGACGAACGCATGCCAGAGGTAGGTCACGAGCGTGGCGCGGCGCACGGCGTATTCGCTGAGCGCGTCGGCGTGACGCGCGGCATTTTCGGCCAGCACGTCGGCCGGGCAGCCCTGCGCGCGGGCGGCCTCCGGCGTGCCGCGACAATGCAGTGGCGCGCCGCCAGCGCGTTCGGCGTCGGTGAACGTCCAACTGGTGAGTGCGCGCTGGAGATCGGCGCGGTTATAGGCCATCTCGTCCTGGATCTCGCGCACCGCGACGATCATCACCGGCACGAGCCAGAAGACGATCACCACCAGCCAGCGGCGAAACCAACGATTCTTGTATCTCCAGACCATCCGCGCCTCCATGCGATGCCGTGCGCATCATCCAGACTTTCGCGTCCAGGCGGCGGCCCGAGGGCGTGCGTTTTCGTGTAACGGAAGGGCGGCCGCTGGAGCCATCATAGGAGAAAAACGCGGCGTCGGCGCAGGGGCGAGGGCGGGCGTGTCGCGCTGTGCATCGTACTGTGCGGCGCACCATGAAAAACGACGCGCCGCAGCATGAGCTACGGCGCGTCGCGGGAACGAAAAGTACGAGCAGCGCAGATGCAAAGCGAGTCGTTCAGGACCCCTGCGCGATCGGGCGTGCGATCAGCCCTTGTTCGAGAGGCACTGCTTCATGAAGGCCTTGCGATCGTCGCCTTTCTTGTCGCCGGCTTGCTGGTTACACGCCTTCATGCGCTCTTGCTGCGTCATCTTCACCGGCGCGCCGCCGCCTGCCGAGAGACAGTCCTTCATGAAGGCCTTGCGGTCGTCGCCTTTCTTGTCGCCGGCCTGCATGTTGCAGGTCTTCATTTTCGACTGCTGGCTGTTCGGCGCAGCGGGCGCGGCGGTCTGTGCGAACGCCGGCGCGGCGAACACGCCGCCCAGCACGATTGCAGCAATGACGGATTGCATCTTCATCGTTCACTCCCATGGGATTTGGACGTTGTGGTTCGTGGTGCGAGCAGGCCGGATCGTCATTGCCCATCGCCGCGACCATTATGGCAAAGCCAACCTGAAAACGAGCTGATGATGCCTTCGGTTGACGCGCGTGCGGCACAATCACCGGCAGACGGCGTCGAAACCGCCTTCGCCTGACCATTGTTGACGATTGATCCACCATCCCGCCGGTTCGTCATTCCGCCTTTGACGACCGGCGCAAACGGAGAGCGACGATGCATTACCTCCTGAAATACGACCTCGTGGACGACTACCTCGAACGCCGCGGCGCCTATCGCGACGAGCATCTGCGTCTCGCATGGGACGCGGTGCAGCGCGGCGAACTGCTGCTCGCGGGCGCGGTCGCCGAGCCGACCGATGCGGCGCTGCTGCTGTTCCAGGGCGACAGCCCGGCGGCCGCCGAGGCCTTCGCGCAAGCCGATCCCTACGTGCGCGCGGGGCTCGTGAAGTCGTGGCGCGTGCGGCCGTGGCAAACGGTGGTGGGCGAGCAGGCGTCGAAGCCTGTGCATCCGGCGTGATAAGTTCGGCGTGATCGGGATGGAAACGCTGCGCGGGCAACGTGTGCGGATTGGCCAGCAGCGTCAGGAGCCCGCGTTCGCCGCGCGGTCGAGCAGGTCGCGCACGGTCTCGTCGTCGACCTGATCGAAATCGAAATAGAACTGGCCGACGCTCATGAACGACGTCGGCATCTGCACGCAAACCAGATCGTCGATGGCGCCCGCGAGCCGGGTGCGCGCGCCTGCCGGCGCCACCGGCAGCGCGGCGACGATGCGCG
>NZ_JAAGPN010000530.1:0-2147 GCF_017104805.1 Paraburkholderia sp. Ac-20347
ACGCGCTCGCTCGACAGCGTCATCAGCACGCTCGATAACGACAAGCAGCGCAACGCGCTCCTCTCGCAACTCAAGAAACTGCGCTCGGCGTCCGAAAACGTCGCGCCTGCGCCCGCGTCGGGCGCGGCGGCGAACGCGTCCGGGCTGCTCGGCGCGATCGCTTCCGGCCTCGCCTCGGTGGAAGCCGATGCGCGCCGCGGCCCCAGCCCGCTGCATTACTGGGCGGGCCGCTTCAACGCCGCCGGCATCGAGCTCTACACCATCGCCTCGGGCGGCGAGGGCGAGACGCTGGGCCGCATTCTCTTCGACATGGCGGCGATGCTGCTCGGCTGGGGAGTGTGCGCCGCGACGCTGCGCTGGCTCGAACGCCGCATGCTGCGCCGCTTTTCCGTGCGGGTGGGCTTGCGGCCCAACCCGAGCACCGTCGATCTGCTGGTGTTCGTGCTGCATCGCGTCGCGCCGTGGATCGTCGCGTTCATCGGCGCGCTGATCGTCGAGCGTGCGCTACCGCAGGCGCTCGGCCGCACGATCGGTGTGGTGATCGCCTATGCGATCGTCGCAGGTGCGGTGTTCTCGTCGATCTGTCTGATCATGTTCTCGCTGTTCGGGGCGGGGCATCGGCGCGTGGCCGTCAACGTGCTGATCCACGAGGCGCGCCGGCTGCTCTGGGCGATCGGCGTGCTCGCCGCGCTCGGCGACGCGGCCACCAATTACGAAGTCGCGAGCGAGCTGGGGGTCAATCTCGCCGCGCTCGTTTCCACCTGCGCGAACATGACGGCGGCCGTGCTCACGGCGGTGTTCGCGATCGGTTTCCGGCGGCCCGTCGCGCATCTGATCCGCAACCGCAGTTATCAGCTGCGTCAGGACCACAAGGCGCTGACCGAAGTCTTCGACGTGCTCGCCTCGCTCTGGCAACTGCCGATGCTGTTGCTCGCGGCGGCCTCGATCATGGCGACGCTCGGCGGCATCAGCAGTCACGAAAACGTGCTGCAGATTTCCGTCGTCACCGCGCTGCTGCTGGTGCTCGCGTTCTTTCTTTCGGCGGTCGTGTTCCGCATTACGCGGCCCGACCTCACACGCGTGCGGCGACGCTCGCCATATCTGCGCCGCTTGCTCCGCTTCGCGGGCACGCTGCTCGTGCTGTTCGTCTGGCTCGCGTATTTCGAGTCGTGCGCGCGGCTCTGGGACGTATCGCTCGCGGCGATCATCGAGGCGAACGTGGCCGCGCGCGGTATCGCTCACGCGATCTTCGCGATTCTCTTCACCGTGTTTCTCGCGTGGCTCGTCTGGATCGTGCTCGATACGGCGATTCTCGAAGCGCTCAATCCGAGCGGTCCGCGCACCAAGGGCCGCGCGCCCAGCACGCGTGCGCGCACCATGCTGCCGCTCGTGCGCAACGCGCTGCTCGTGACGATACTCACGATCGCGGGCATCGTCACGGCGGCGAATCTCGGCATCAACGTGACGCCGCTGCTGGCGGGCGCGGGCGTGATCGGTCTGGCGATCGGCTTCGGCGCGCAGTCGCTCGTGACCGATCTGATCACGGGCCTCTTCATCATCATCGAAGAGACGATTTCGGTGGGCGACTGGATCGATCTCGACAACGGTCACGCGGGCACCGTCGAGCATCTGTCGATTCGCACCGTGCGGCTGCGCGACGGCCAGGGCGCGATTCACGCGATTCCGTTTTCGCAGATCAAGATCGTCAAGAATCTGTCGCGCGATTTTGCGTTCGCGGTGTTCGAGGTGCGCGTGCCGTTTTCCGTCGATCTCGATACGGTCACGCGCATGATCCGCGAAACCGGCGCGGAACTGGTCGCGGATTTCCGCTATCGGCGCGAGATTCTCGGGCCCGTGGAAGTGTGGGGCCTCGATCGTTTCGATCCGAACTGGATGGTCGTGAAAGGGCAGATCAAGACGCGGCCGTTGCAGCAGTGGAGCGTGGCGCGCGCGTTCAACGCGCGGTTGAAGCGGCATATGGATGAAGCGGGCATCGAGATGCCGGTGCCGCAGATGCAGGTGCATATGTCGCCGCGCGGCGATGGTACGCGCGAGAGCGGCGATCCGGGCGAAGGCCTCGATACGGCCGCGGAGCACGGCGCGCCGCAGACGCCGGGCGAAGCGCTGGCCCGCGCCGAGGCGGAATC
>NZ_JAAGPN010000531.1:0-1642 GCF_017104805.1 Paraburkholderia sp. Ac-20347
CCGCCACCTCCGAGACCGTCAGCAACCCGTACGGCCTCGGCGCGCTGTGGAAGAACGGCGACTTCGTCGCGCGCTTCGTGCTGCTGCTGCTCGTGATCATGTCGATGGGCAGCTGGTACATCATGATCACCAAGTTCATCGAGCAGGCCCGTGCGAACCGCCGCGCGAAGGTTGCCGACGATCAGCTCTGGAACGCGCCCACACTCGCTGACGGCGCGAAGCAGCTCGAAGAAACCTCGCCGTTCCGCTTCATCGCCGAAACGGCCATCGAAGCGGGCGAGCATCACGACGAAGCGCTGCTCGAAGCGGTCGATCGCAACACGTGGATCGACGTCTCGGTCGAGCGCGCCATCACCAACGTCTCGAACCGCCTGCAGGACGGCCTCGCCTTCCTCGGCACGGTCGGCTCCACGGCGCCGTTCGTCGGCCTGTTCGGCACGGTTTGGGGTATCTATCACGCGCTGACCGCCATCGGCATCGCGGGCCAGGCGTCGATCGACAAGGTCGCGGGTCCGGTGGGCGAAGCGCTGATCATGACGGCCATCGGCCTCGCGGTCGCGGTGCCGGCGGTGCTCGGCTACAACTTCCTCGTGCGTCGTAACAAGGCCGTGATGGAGCGCGTGCGCGCCTTCGGCGCCCAGTTGCACGCAGTCCTGCTCGCCGGCGGCAAGCGTGGCGCGCGCGCCGCGTCGCGCGCCGTCGCGATGGCCGAATAATCCCGTCGAACGAGGTACGCCATGGCCATGAGCGTGGGGCAGGAGGGCGGCGACGACGAAGTCATCTCCGCCATCAATACGACGCCGCTCGTCGACGTGATGCTGGTCTTGCTGATCATCTTCCTGATCACGATTCCGGTGGTGACGCATACCGTGCCTGTGCAGCTGCCCAAGCAAACGGTGCAGCCGCTGCAGACCACGCCGAAGAGCGTCGAGATCGCGATCAATCGCGACGGCAACTTCTTCTGGAACGAGTCGCTCGTCGACGGGCCCACGCTGCTCGAACGCCTGAAAACGGCTTCGCAGCAGACGCCGCAGCCGGAAGTGCACGTGCGCGGCGATCAGGGCACGCGTTACGAGTTCATCGGCCGGGTGCTCACGTCGTGCGAGCGCGCGGGTATCGCGAAGGTGTCGTTCATCACGGAGCCGCCCGCACGCGGCGGTTGAGCGCCGCGCGTGGCATGAGCGCGACGAGCGGGTTCCATCCGCCGGTCTGAGGGCGGGCGTTTCATAGAGCAGGGGAAAGTCATGGGTATGAACGTGGGGTCGGGCGGTGGCGGCGGCGAGCCGGAAGTGATGGTGGACATCAACACCACGCCGCTCATCGACGTGATGCTGGTGCTGCTGATCATGCTGATCATCACCATTCCGATCCAGATGCATTCGATCAAGATGAATCTGCCGGTGGGCAATCCGCCGCCGCCCGCCACGCAGCCGCAGATCGTGCAGATCGACATCGATTTCGACGGCACCACGACGTGGAACGGCCAGCCCGTGCCCACCGAGGCGGACCTCGAATCGCGGCTCGCGCAGGCGGCCGCGCAGCCCGATCAGCCGGAGATTCACGTGCGGCCGAACCGGCTCGTGCCGTATCGCGACGTGGCGGCTGTGATGGCCGCGGCGCAGCGCGAGGGCGCGACGAAGAT
>NZ_JAAGPN010000532.1:0-241 GCF_017104805.1 Paraburkholderia sp. Ac-20347
GGATAATTAAAAAAAAAAAAAAAAAAAAAAAAATTAAATAACATTTTCTTCTAAAACACATAACATCTCTTGTATCTCTACTTCTTTCCATTCTGACTTCTATCACTCGACTGCACTCGCCCTGATCATGCCGTCCAACTTCACTCTTATACTGCACCCGACTATCCTTCTTATCTACATTCACCATCTCTCATCACTGTCTTCCATTATTATGTACCTAAGCTGTGATTACTCTTACGTT
>NZ_JAAGPN010000533.1:0-1978 GCF_017104805.1 Paraburkholderia sp. Ac-20347
TGCATCGGCGCCGAACCCGCGATCCAGTTCGCCTTGCGCGCCGCCTCGCTTTCCGTCACGCGGGCCGGCGCGCAGCCCTCGATTCCCACGCTCGCGCAAGTCGATCTCGCGCGTTGAACGCGCGCCTTACGCCCGACTTCTTGTGGACCCGATTTTGTAATTTTTAGGTCGGGCGTTTTCGCCTAATCTTCATACCATATAACTATTTCAAGCTCTTCAAACGTTTGCCGTAAACGAAATTAGTGCAGTTATTCAAATTTCGGGGCGGATCACCCGCCTCACGGCAGCAGGCAAGGAGAGCCATGAACAAGGGCATCAGCATCAAGGCACGCATCGGCATCACGATGGGTTTTCTCGCAGCACTCATCGTCGCGATCAGCGCGGTGGGGATGCTCGGTCTCTCGCGTTCGAACGACGCGTACCGCAACACCTATAGCAACCAGATGCCGAGCAGCCGCGCGGTGAACATGTCCGAAATCTACGCGGCGCGCGAGCGTCTCGCGCTCGACCGCGCGGCGTTCCAGATCGGCACGCCTGACGCCGCCACGACGATCGAACGCGCGCGCGCCATGCGCGGCATCTCGGACGACTTCTGGAAGAAATACATGAACCTGCCGCGCGGCCAGGACGAAGACCGTCTCGCGCAGGACGTGGTCGCGCGCCGCGACGCGCTGCATCAGATCGCCGACAGCTTCGCAGCCACCGTCGCTGCGGGCGATCAGGCCAAGGTGCTCGAAGGCGCCAAGGCGCTGCAGGCGGCCTACGATCAGCTCTCGAAGGCCGATTCGGCGCTCGACAAGATCCAGATCCAGCAAGCGCAGCAAGGTTTCGACGACGCGCAGACGGCGTTCAGCGAGCTGCGTATCGCGGCCATCGTTGCGCTGCTGGTCGGTATCGGCGCGTCGGTGTTCTCGTTCCTCTCGCTGCGCCGCGCGATTTCCGAGCCGCTCGGCGAGGCGCTGGGCGCGTTCTCGGCGATCGCGGCGGGCGATCTGCGCCGTCCGGTCGTGGTGCGCTCGCGTGACGAAATGGGCGAACTGCTCGGCGGCGTCGCGCAGATGCAGCGCAGCCTGACGGACACGGTGCGCTCGGTGCGCGCCGGCACGGAATCGATCGCCACGGCCACGCGCCAGATCGCGGCAGGCAACATCGACCTCTCGTCGCGCACGGAAGAGCAGGCGTCGGCGCTGCAGGAAACCGCGTCGAGCATGGAGCAACTGACCGGCACGGTGAAGCAGAACGCCGACAATGCCCGCCAGGCGAGCGCGCTGGCCGCGAACGCCTCGGAAATCGCCAACAAGGGCAGTTCGGTCGTGAGCCAGGTCGTGGGCACGATGGGCGACATCAATCAAAGCTCGGCGAAGATCTCGGACATCATCACGATCATCGAAGGCATCGCGTTCCAGACCAACATTCTGGCGCTCAACGCGGCCGTGGAAGCGGCGCGCGCGGGCGAGGAAGGCCGCGGCTTCGCCGTGGTCGCGGGCGAGGTGCGCAGCCTCGCGCAGCGTTCGTCGGCGGCGGCGAAGGAAATCAAGGCGCTGATCGACACGTCGGTCGAGCGCGTGCAGGCGGGCTCGGCGCTCGTCGACGAAGCGGGCCGCACGATGACCGAAATCATCGGCGCGGTGCAGCGCGTGACGGACATCATGGGCGAGATCGCGGCGGCGTCGCAGGAGCAGTCGAGCGGCATCGACCAGGTCGCGCGCGCGGTCACGCAAATGGACGAGGTGACGCAGCAGAACGCGGCGCTCGTCGAGGAAGCGGCGGCGGCGGCGCAATCGCTCGAAGACCAGGCGAGCCGTCTGCGTGCGGCCGTGGCCGTGTTCTCGCTCGACGATAGCGGCATGTCGGCGCCGTCGATGGGTTCGTTCGGTTCGACGAGCACGAAGGTGATGTCGAAGCCGGTCGCGCGTCCGGCGCTGCAGGCTGCGGCGAAGCCGGCTGCGAAGGCCGCGCCGCGCGCGTCGGCTCCGGC
>NZ_JAAGPN010000534.1:0-246 GCF_017104805.1 Paraburkholderia sp. Ac-20347
GAGAGATACATACTATAGAGGTTACAGGAATGAGAGGCACAAGACACATGACCACACTTGAAGTGTAGCATATACAGAATACACGACAGTAGATAGACGCGACATGACGTATGACGTAGTAACGGTGGACACACGAGCTATGATTGGATTGTGTGTGTACATATAGCTATACTCTCTATTTTGTTTTTGTGACGTCAGCCGAGCACACCATTATATACATTTTTTTTTTTTTTAATGATCCGCCAC
>NZ_JAAGPN010000535.1:0-1554 GCF_017104805.1 Paraburkholderia sp. Ac-20347
TATGCGTTTCGAGCGCGCGCAGCACCAGCGCGGCGACGCCGGTCTTGTCGCGCAACGTGATCACGCGATCGACGCCGAACGCGCCCAGTCCCGCGAGCAGTCGCACGACCATGTTGGCTTTCTCGGCCGTCGGAAACACGGAAGCATGCGTGGTGAGGCGGCGGATGTCGCGTCCCGAAGCCGGGTTCGCGATCACGCCTACGGTCACGGGCGTCGTCACGGGCTTTGTCTCCTGATCCGCGCGAGGGCGGATCGCTTGTGTCAGCGACGCTGGCAGATTGCGTTTGTGCGTCATGTTTGTCCGCAGACTCTGCAAGCGTTATGCCAATGCGTGCGCACCGCGCGTTCACGCAGACGGAATGCCGCTACGACAGGGCTTTGCGGCCGATTCTCAAGCGCGCCGCAATCAGCGTCGCGCGGCGCGGCGGCGTCTCAGCACGGCCTGCGCCGGGCGCCCGAGCGAAATGCACTGCAGCGAGACGCGCGGGCAGAATCGCGCAGCGCCCCGGGCGACGCACCCAAACCACCGTTGTGCAGCCCCGCATACGCGTCTCACGACGCATTGAGACGATCGTCTCAGCCATCTCGCTTGCTGCGCTGCGGTGTGATTGCGCGCGCCGGATGTGCTACAAAAGGTTCCCGCCTGGAGTGGTCTGGATTCGACTGGAACCGCCATGCCCTACGCCCTCGCTCCCACCCGCCACGCCGCGCGCGTGCGCGACGCCGTCGAAGGTCGCCTGCCCGCGCCTTCCGGTTCGGCTCGGCTCGCGTCGTCGTGGCAGCGCTCGTTCGAGCGCTATCAGCTCGATCCCGGCTCGGTGATCGGTCCGCGCGTGCTGAGCGCCGCCGAGCTGCGCGAAATCCGCGATCGCGAGGAGTCTTTTCTGCGCGCTTCGGGCCAGTGCCTCACGCGCCTGCACGACGTCGTGCGCGACGCCGACTACTGCGTGATGCTCACCGACGCGCATGGCGTGACGATCGACTACCGCATCGACCGCGAGCGCCGCAACGACTTCAAGCACGCGGGCCTGCATATCGGTTCGTGCTGGTCGGAGAGCGAGGAAGGCACTTGCGGCATCGCGAGCGTGCTGGCCGATCTCGCGCCGATCACCGTGCACAAGACCGATCATTTCCGCGCCGCGTTCACCACGCTCACCTGCAGCGCCGCGCCGATCTTCGCGCCCGGCGGCGAGCTGATCGGCGTGCTCGACGCCTCCGCCGTGCAGTCGCCCGATGGCCGCGAGAGCCAGCGCATCGTCAATCAGCTCGTGCGCCAGAGCGCGACGCTCATCGAGGACGGCTATTTCCTGCATCGCACCGCGTCGTGCTGGATTCTGTTCGGCCACCAGAGCCGCAATTACGTCGAGGCGCAGCCCGAACTGCTGATCGCCTTCGACGAAAACGGCAACGTGGTCGCTGCGAACCGGCGTGCGCGCGAAATCATTCCGGGCCTAGAAGGTCCGCGCCATATCGACGAGATTTTCGATTCGTCGCACGTGCAGTTGCGCGATATCGGCCGCGTCGAGGCCATCGCAGCGCTGCGTCTGCGGGCGA
>NZ_JAAGPN010000536.1:0-1923 GCF_017104805.1 Paraburkholderia sp. Ac-20347
TCTGACGTCGCGCCGATCATTGCTCAGACAAACGATCCATCGGATGAAAGCCCCGAAAACCCCGCGCGCGAGGCCGAAGTCGTGCTGCGCGCAAGCGGCGTCTCGCGCACGTTCGGCCGGGGCGCAAGCGCGCTGCGCGTGCTTCACGACGTCTCGCTCGAACTGCGCGCGGGCGAGACGCTCGGGCTCGTCGGCGAGTCGGGCAGCGGCAAGTCCACGCTCGCGAAACTGCTGCTCGGACTGCACGCGCCCGATCCTGGCGGCACGATCGAGCTCGATGGCGCGCCGCTCGCGGCCGACGTCGCGCGACGCGATGCAAGTCAGCGGCGCGCGCTGCGCGTCGTGTTCCAGCATCCCGACGCCTCGCTGAACCGCGCGCTGCCGGTGCGCACGCTGGTCGGCCGGGCGCTCGCACGCGCCGGGTCGCACGAGTTGCATGAGTTTCAGGCGACCACGCAGGACGCCGCCGACGCGCGTATCGACACGCTGCTCGAAGCCGTGCGCGTGCCGCTGCGCTATCTGGCCGCCCGCGCACGCCAGTTATCGGGCGGCCTGAAACAGCGCGTGGCGATCGCGCAGGCCTTCGCGGGCGAGCCGCGCGTGGTGATCTGCGACGAACCCACCTCGGCGCTTGACGTGTCCGTGCAGGCCGCGATCCTCAACCTGCTCGCGCGGCTGCAACGCGAACGCGGCGTGAGCTATCTGTTCATCTCGCACGATCTCGGCGTGGTGCGCTATCTCGCCGACCGCGTGATGGTGCTCTACGCGGGACGCGTGCTCGAAAGCGGCCCGGCCGCAGCCGTGTTCGACGGCCCGCGCCATCCGTACACGGAAACGCTGCTCGACGCGGCCGGCGGCACGCAGGACGCCCGGCACGTCGCCGCCGACAACGCCACCAAGGTTGCGCGCGAATCGACCGTCGCGCAGAGCGTCGATACCGGCCACGGCTGCCTGTTCAGCGCGCGTTGCCCGCGCAAGATCGGCGCGATCTGCGACGAAGCGGCCCCGCCCTTCGACGACATCGGCGCAGGCCATCGCATCCGCTGCCATATTCCCGCCGATCAGCTGCGCGATCTGCAACGCGTCGACGCGCCGAAACAAGGCTGATCCCGACCGCCGAAGCCCGCGCGCCGGCGGCGATCGTTGCGTCGCCCACGGTCCGATCCACGCCGCGCGTTACCGCTTCCGTCCCCTCTCGCGTTTGATACGAAACCCGCGCGAACCGCGCCGCCGCGTTTCATCGCCGAAACGTTTTCAGCGATTTCGCCCCCTCGCGCGCCGCAAGCAAAACGTCAAGTCCAGACGGCGCGGCCTTCTGCGGGCGATGGCACAGAACTCGCTATATCGAGACCAGACATCCGGTCGCTGCGCCCCTCGCGACACGCCGCAGACCGCGGCGCGCCGCATCGAACGAACCAATGGGCGAACGAATGGCCGCACGCATGACACGCCTGTTATCCGCCGTCCCGCTCGCGGGCTCCGGCGATCGACAAGCAGTCCTGCGTAAAGCGGCGATTCGCGCGATCCGGACGTCGCGTGTACCGCACGCACCGGCGACACCGCATCGGCCACGAGCGCGATGCGCCCGCCGGGGCGCGGCGGCGTGGGGTTGGCGGGGGTCGACGCGCGCAGCGGTCGTCGAGACGGCATGCACAGCGGCGCGGCGTCAGACACAAGGGCACGAGGAGCGAAGCGCGAACGCGCTATCGCTTCCCGGGAGGAAATCATGAAAAACAGATTTTTTCATCAGTACTGCTATGGGTTAGGCCGGGGCCTTGCGGTGTTCGCAATCGGCGCGGCGGGCTTGAGTACGCTTCTGCCGGCAGTCGGTGCTCACGCGCAGGACAACAACGTGACCGCGCCGACGTGGGTCCTCGTCGCCGATGCGGCGCTGCCGGCAAGCGGCGGCGCGGCGGGCGAGCG
>NZ_JAAGPN010000537.1:0-2053 GCF_017104805.1 Paraburkholderia sp. Ac-20347
TCGGCGGCGCGCGCGGCTTCCTCGTTCGCGGTGCCCTCCGGCGAATCGGGCGTCATGGCGGTCCTTCGGGGTCGGAATGGCGAGAGCGTAGCAACGCCGCGCGTGCAGGACAAGCGCGATTCATGCGGCGATACGCGGGCGCGCCGGGGCGCGGCGGCGGACGGTCGGGGACGCAGTCGGCGGTTGTTCGCGCGCAGGCCGCGCGGCGCTATCCGCGAGCGTTGGACACGTCGTGCTTGCGGCCAACGGATCGCCCATGCGCCGCGAATGCGGTTCGCGCAAGACTGCGCTTCAAGGAACCGCGTGCCCGCGCCGCTTACGAAACCGCGTCCCGCTTACGGAAACGCGCGCGGTTTCGGAATGCCCGCGCCGTGTTCGATATCGGCGATCGCCTGACGGTGCGCGGCGTCGATCGCTTCGGCGCTTTGCGGAAAGCCCGCGTTGCCGCCGATCGTGATCCACGGTTGCACGGCCTGGTCGCGATGGGTGATCTGATACTCGGCGTCCCAGCGCGCGCCCTGCAATTCGAGCGGATGCACATGGATGGCGTAGACGCCGTAGAGAAAGAGCTGTTCGGTCATGTCGACCCTCCTTTCGACCGCAGCGGCGCAACGCAACGCGCCGCGTGCGATCCCGTGCAGCGGCGCAGTCGCCGTTGCGGCCCGCGCGCGCACGGTTGCGTGCCGGACGCGGGAAACCGTCCGGAGCGGGATCGCCTCGCCGGACGGAGGGAACACAGGAAGTGGAGGACGCGGGCTCGACGCGCTAGACGGATCGCGCTGATCCATCGGCCGGTTCGAGTACGGCGCGCAATACGTCGCAAATACGGCGCGAATACAGTGCGACTGCGCAGTGCGACTGCGGCGCGCTTACAGTTCGAGTTCGCCGAGCAGCCGGTGCGCGAGCGCCTTGGCTTCCTCCAGCGCTTCCTCGGGCGTGCCGGAAGCGGCTTCCACTTCGTAGATCGCGTTCTCGAGATCTTCGCCGTCGTCGCGCGCCAGGGAGACCAGGCCCTGGTACTGGCCGGCGTTCATGGGTCGCACGGAGGCGACTGCCGTGTAGATCCCCTTGGTGTAGGTGACGTCGTCCATAGCGGGCTCCAGCGTGCTTCTCGAGGAAGGGAATCCCATGCTAGCACGTTGACCGCGCGCCTGCGGGGCACGCATGTGACGCTCGCGCGGCGCTTGCGTGTCATGCCTCGCAACGGTGCAACGTCCGCGCGTCTCAGTCTTCCAGCAGCGCGACGACCTCGTCGAGCGTCGGCGAATGCGCGCCCGCGCGGCGGCAGGCGGCGGCGCCCGCAGCCAGCGCGAACGACAGATGCTGACGCCACGTGCGCTGCGGCGTGCTCATCAGGCTGAACAGCAGACCGCCGATGGACGCGTCGCCCGCGCCCACCGTGTCGGCGACCTGCACGCGCGGCGGCGTCGCGTCGATCACCTCGTCGCCCACGTAGAGCGTCGCGTGCTGCGCGCCGCGCGTGACCAGCAGCGTCGCGGACGGATTGAGCGCGCGCACGGCGGCGATCGCGTCCGGCTTGCTCTTGTCCGCGAACAGCATGCGCAGGTCTTCGTCGGAGACCTTGATGAGATCCGCGAGCGCGGCCATGCGGTGCAAGATCGGCTCGTAGCCGTGCGCCATCAGGTTGCGGTAGTTCGGATCGAAGCTGATCTTCACGCCTTGCGCGCGCAGCTCGGCGGCGAGCGTCGCGAGCGTTTCGCCGAGCGGCTGGCGCACGAGGCTGATGCAGCCGAAGTGCGCCCACTTCGCGTGGCGTCGCCAGCCCTCGGGCAGCTTCGCGGGATCGAAGGCGAGATCCGCGCTGTTGTCGCCGATGAAGTAGTACGCGGGCGGATGCGTCTGATGCACGATCGCGAGCAGCGGCGCGCGTTCGACGCGCTGCATGAAGCGCATGTCGAGACCGGCGGCGACGCTCGCGTTCCAGAGTTCGTCCGAAAAGTTGTCGGTGCCGAGCGAGCCCGCGCAGGCCGTCGGCAGGCCCAGACGCGCGACCGCGCGCGCCACGTTCCAGCCCGCGCCGCCCGGATGCGCG
>NZ_JAAGPN010000538.1:0-2029 GCF_017104805.1 Paraburkholderia sp. Ac-20347
CTGATGGCCTCAACCTTGAACTCGTTCGTGTATTGCCTTTTCGGCACTGACTTCTCAGACATGCAATCCTCCGTACAAACAGGAAACTAACAAATTTCCTGCTGTACGTGAAATCGAGGCATGGTCATGCTCCGTTCAACGCGTTCGCGAGTCATTGTGCCGTTTCGGTCATCATCGAACGCGCAATGCGCCGCTCAGGTGTTGCGTGTCCAAGTGGCGGTGCTGCTCACGTACTTCGGCATTCAGTCGCAACCTCCCTGTTGCGCGAGGGCACGTCGTTGCAGGACATCTCTCTAGTTCTCGGACACAAATCCAGCGTCACAACACAGATCTACGCCAAGGTTGATTTGCTCGAGTTGCAAAAGATTGCGCAGCGGTGGCCGGAGGTGCAATCATGCTAACCGACCTGGTGTCGTCGTATATCGACAGGCGGCGCGCGTGCGGGTTTGCGTTCAAGTCAGAAGGCAACTATCTACGAAGCTTCGCCACGTTCTCTGATTCCTTGGCCGTGAAACACGTTAGAACTGAGACCGCCATGGCGTGGGCCGTCCAGTCGAATTCGGTCCATCAGCGCGCGCGCCGACTTGGTCACGTCAGGCGCTTCGCACGCTATGCTCATGCTGAGGATACGTGTCACGAAGTTCCCGCCGCCGTATTTGGAAGCGAGAAAGGTCCTCGACCGGCGCCGTACATCCTGTCTCAGGAGGCGGTTCAAGCTGTGCTTCGCGCCGCTTTCCAGCAGGGATCGCATCGACTGTGCGGGAAAACATATGGGACTTTGTTTGGGCTACTGGCATGCACGGGACTTCGCGTGTCGGAAGCCATCCGTCTCCTTTACGAGGACATCACGCCCGATGGACTGATGATCAGAAACACAAAGTTCCGCAAAAGTCGCATTGTTCCGATCCACGAAACATGTCGGTCAGCGCTGAAACGCTACATCGAGCAACGGCGCTTATACGCTCCCTTCGACCGCCACGTCTTCGTTTCAGTGTGGAGAAGGCCATTAGGCGTGAAGACGGTCGAAATGGCTTTCGACCGGGCAGCTAAGGTGGCTGGGTTACCCTGCGCTCCGCAACGACCTCGACCAACGCCCCAATCATTAAGACATACGTTTGCTGTGCGGGCGCTCGAGAGCTGCCCGGACGGTCGCGACCATATAACGAAACATATGGTTGCACTATCCACGTACCTTGGCCACGGTAATGTCGCTCATACGTACTGGTATCTTGAAGCAACTCCTGACCTATTGCGACGCATTGCTGAATGCAGCGAATCGTTCTTTACGGGAGAAATATCATGATCCCCCTTGCGCCGCATATTACCGAGTTCGTCCAACAGCGCCTGCCGTTTGAACGTGGTGCCAGCGTGAACACCTGCGAGTCGTATGCATACGCCTTCAAACTACTCCTAGAGTTTGCCAGTCAATGTCTCAAGACTCGACCGTCTCAGTTGTATCTCGAGCAGATCGATGCGCCAATGATCCTGTCGTTTCCCGATTACCTTGAGAAGATACGCCATAACGGTGCAAACTCATGGAACACACGGCTGGCTGCAGTCAAATCTTTTATGCGCTTCGTAGAGTATCGGGTGCCTTCTGCTCTCGAGCAGGTTCGCCAGATCTTGGCGCTTCCACTGAAGCGTACTGAAAGCCGACTGGTGAGTCATCTGACTCAGCAGGAAATGCAGGCGATATTGGACGCCCCAAATCCTTCGGATTGGTTTGGGATTCGAGACCGTGCAATGCTTCATGTTTGCTTCGCCGGAGCATTACGTGCGTCCGAGCTCGTCGGATTGTGCATTGGTGACCTGAACATGCAACCATATGCAAGTGTTCTCATTCACGGCAAGGGCCGGCGACAACGATGCCTTCCTTTGTGGAAAGAGACGGCGTCTGCATTAAGAGCGGCTAACACAAGTCATCAACAAAGCGTGAACAGATAACGGCAGCAGCCAGGGACAGCAAGGCAACATGAATGTCGAGACGACGCTCGAAACGAATGCGCAGTTTGCCGAAGCCGGCAAACCA
>NZ_JAAGPN010000539.1:0-1887 GCF_017104805.1 Paraburkholderia sp. Ac-20347
AGCGGCGGCGCGCGCGAGCGCCGCGCCGAGGCGCGAGACGTCGCGGATCGCATGCGCGCCGCCTTGCAGATGCGGCAGCACGAAGCGCGTGACGAGCGCGGCGGTCACGAGCCCGGCGATCGAATACGCGCCCAGTTGCACGAGGCCCGGAAAGCCCGAAAACAGCATCGACGCGAAACCGCACACGGAGGTCAGCACGCCGAGGCGGATCGTCGGCCACCAGTTCGCAATCCACGCGCGCAGGGCGGCGGCGCGCTGCGCCTGCGTCGATGCCGATGTCGACGAAGATGCCGATGACTGCACGAACAGATAGATCGAATAATCGACCGCCTCGCCGATCAGCGTGGTGCCGAAGCCGAGCGTGATGCCCTGCACGGTGCCGAACGCGAGGCTCACGGCCGCGATGCCCGCCGCCACGCCCGAAAGCACCGGCAGCAGGCCGAGCACGAGCGTGCGCGGCGAGCGATAGAGCGTGAGCAGCAGCGCGACGATCAGCACGAGGCTCAGCGCCGAAATGCGCTCGACGTCATGGCGAATCGCGTCGCGCGTCTGCACCGAGAACACGCCGGGACCGGTCATCAGCAGGCGATACGCGTCGGCGTGAGCGCCGTCCGGCAGCGTGCGCGTGGCGGCGTCGAAGGCGCGCTGCACGGCGTCGATCGCGCGCGCCTGGGCGTCGGTGTTCGAGCCCGAGGCGGCGGTCTGCGCGACCAGTACGGCGCGCGCGCCGTCACGCGAGGCCCAGACGCCGTCGCGCGTCGAGGGCTGCGCGGCGCTGTCGAGCTGATCGACGAGCGCGGCCACTTCGCCGGTCGGATCGTGCGGCAGCAAATCCTTCGCCACGAGTCCCGCCGACGAGCTGAGCAGATCGAGACTCTCGCCGAGCGCGTCGTGCAGGCCCGCCACGCTGAAACGCTGCGGCGTGACCGCCGGACTCAGCGCATAACGATGCGCGTAGACGAACTGCTGGTCGCGCGCATCGTTGACGGCCTCGCCGTTATGGACCGCCGCGAATTGCGGATCGGCGCGCAGCGTCGTGCCCATCGCGCGCGAAAGCCGCGCGCGCGACGACGCATCGCCGCCTTCGATGCCGACGAGAATCAGCCGCGAAACCAGCCCGTCGCGCAGTTGCTCGATCAGCACGCGCTGACCCGCGCTCGGCGCGCGCGGCAGGAAGGCGGAGAGGTCGGTGTTGAACTGCGCGCGCGCGATGGCCACGGCGCAGCCGAGCAGAAACAGCAGCCACAGCAGGACGGCGGGCTGCGCGAATCCGGCACTGCGGGCGGAACCTGGCGCGGGGTCGGGGCGGGTGCGGTGGTCCATCGGCGCGTCCCTTATGTCTTGTTGGTGTTGTTCGTGTGGACAGGGCGATGCCGGGCGCTCAGCCCGACGTGGACGCCGAACCCTTCGCCGCCGTGGCCGCCGTCGCGGCGAGCGGATGCAGCTTCATCAGCGAATGATCGCCGCCCGCCTGCTGGATCGCCACGCTGCGCAGCTCGCCGCGCGAACCTTCGAGCGTGATCGTGTCGACGACCTTGCGCATGCGCGAATCGAGCGGCGTGAGCGTGAGCGTCCAGTCGTCGCCGTGACCGGCGAGCGCGACCTTGTAGGTCTGTTCGAGGGCGTAGCGATTGCCCGTCAGCGTCGCGCGGATGCTCTCGATGAACGCGCCCACTTCCGGATAGTGCGCGAGCGCGAGCGTGTATTTGCGGTTGTTGCGATCGACCGTGAGCATGTCGCCGTCGACGACGAGATGCTCGGGCTTCGGGCTCAGCGTGTTCTTCTCCAGATGATCGGGCGCGGCGAACGCCAGTTCACCCGACGATTCGACGGGCTCCGCGGCGATCGCGAGCCAGCGCGTTTCGGTGAAGGCCGCGCGGCCGGTCT
>NZ_JAAGPN010000540.1:0-1896 GCF_017104805.1 Paraburkholderia sp. Ac-20347
CGATGCTCGGCGATGCGGCGGCGGCCACCGGCACGGGTCTCTCGATCGCCGGCCATTCGCTGCAACGCTGGGCCGCGAGCGGCGCGGCGGCGGGCTCGTCGTCGGGCGCCAGCCAGTGACGTGGTGCAGCAGGCGCATCGCGTCGTTTGACGAACGGAATTAATGTAATTATCATGGTTACACTTTATCTTGCCGCACGCGCTGCGGCCGGTTCGCTGTGAATACGAGTAGCCGATTTGCGTTCGCCGTTCACGTGCTCGCGCTGCTGGCGCTGCAGGAAGGCGAGCCGCTGTCCTCGGAGATGATCGCGGGCAGCGTGAACACGAATCCCGCGCTGATCCGCCGTCTGCTGACGATGCTCGCCAACGCCGGGCTCACCACGTCGCAGCTGGGCGCAGGCGGCGGGGCGTTGCTGGCGCGCGAGCCGCAGACGATCACGCTGCTCGAGATCTATCACGCGGTCGACGACGCGCAGCTTTTCGCGATGCACCGCGAGGAGCCGAATCCGGCCTGCATGGTGGGGCGGCACATCCAGCAGTCGCTGCGCGGCGTGATCGACGATGCGCAGCGCGCGATGGAAGCGTCGCTGGCTGCGCGCACGCTCACCGACGTGGTCGAGGACATGCAGCGCAACGAGCGCAAGCTCGAACGCACGCGTACGCCGAAGCTGCCGCGCCGGGCATGATCGGGCGGGAAAGCAGGGCCGCGCAGTACGCAACACGATTTCACCCGACGGGGCTTTGCCCCGTTTTTTAGACCCAAAACTGTAACTAAATTAGTTACATAAATGCCGTAACTTCAGACAGGAGTCGAACATGAGCCAATCCCTGAAAATCGCACTTTTTGGCGCCACCGGCATGGTGGGTTCGCGCATCGCCGCCGAAGCCGCGCGCCGCGGCCATCAGGTCAGCGCGCTGGTGCGCCAGCCCGAGCGCGTCGTCGCCGGCCCGAATGTGCAGGCCGCGAAGGCCGATCTGCTCGATGCCGCGAGCGTGGCGGCGGCGGTGCGCGGCCATGACGTGGTGGCGAGCGCCTATGCGCCGCCGTCGGGGCAACTGGGCGATCTGCAGGTCGCGAGCCGCGCGCTGGTCGACGGCACGCGCGCCGCCGGCCTGACGCGCCTCGTGGTGGTGGGCGGCGCGGGCTCGCTCGAAGTCGCTCCCGGCAAGCAACTGGTGGATACCGACGGCTTCCCGGACGCCTACAAGCCGATCGCGCTCGCGCACCGCGAAGCGCTCGCTTACTACCGCACGGTGACGGACCTCGACTGGACCTTCTTCGCGCCCGCCGCGCTGATCGCCCCGGGCGAGCGCACCGGCACGTTCCGCACGGGCGCGAACACGCTGATCGCCGACGCGAAGGGCGACAGCCGCATTTCCGCCGAAGACTACGCCATCGCCTTCGTGAACGAACTGGAGCAAGCGCACTTCGTGCGTCAGATCGCGACGGTTGCGTATTGATGCAGCGCGGCGCGGTACAGAGCTGCTGAAAGACGTGCCGCGCTTGCATTCTGTTACGCACGCGTGAGGCGTGGCCGCGGCGTCTGCGGCTACACTGGAGCGTCCTGATTTCGCCCCTTCGCCATGAATCCATGCTTCGGACGGGACGACGCGGGCGGGACGCCGCAACGCGTGCGGCCGTCCGCGTCGGGTTCCGTGCTGGCTCTGTTTTGGGCTGTCCCGCTCGCGCTTTTATTCGCGCCGGTCGGCGCGCGGCGCGACCCGCGCGACCTGCGCGGTCTGTGGACGCGCTGCATTCGCTTTGTCATCGGTGTCATGCTGGTGAGTGCGCTGGAGCTCGGCCTCGGCCTGTGCACGCCCGCATTCGCCGCCGGAGCGGCAGCGGCTGCGGCGGCCGCACCGGCGGCCGTGCCGGTGCTCCCCGCGCTGCAAAGTC
>NZ_JAAGPN010000541.1:0-1585 GCF_017104805.1 Paraburkholderia sp. Ac-20347
GAGCAGCGGCGCGGCGTTCAGGCCGCCCGAGCCGCCGCGATTGCGCCAGCCGAGCGCGCGCATCGACGAGACGGTCCAGTCCCACGGTGTCTTGAACTTGGCGTCGTCGGCGGACCAGGCTTGCGGCGCTTCCACGAGCGCGCGATAGACGCTCGGCAGATCGCCGCCGCTTTGCTCGAACACTTGCGCGAGGCGGTCGGTGAGGGCGGGCGGCGGATTGTCGGCCACGAAATGGCGCGCGAGCTGAAACGCGATATGGCGGCTCGTCGGCGGCGCGTGCGCGAGGTCGTGCAGGATCGCGAGCGCCTGTCGTTCGTCATCCTGATCATATTGGCGGCCCATCACGGTGCGTGTGCCGGGCTCGTGCAGCGCGGGCCGGAACACGAACGCGCCGGGCGTGGCGTTGCCCGGCTGCGGGCCGCGCACGCCCGCCACGCTCCAGCCCGTGAGCGCGCGCGCGAATTCGGTGACGTCGGCCTGCGTGTAGCCGGTGCGCACGCCGAGCGTATGCAGCTCCATGATTTCGCGCGCGAGATTTTCGTTGAGACCGCGTTGATGCGAGGGATCGCGTTGATCGGCGCGCAGCGCGGCGCGGCTGTTCGGGCCGACCGAGCGGATCTGATCGAGAAAGACCTGCATGGCCGCGTGCTGTTCGACGGCGACCAGCAGATCGTCGAATGTGCCGAGCACATGCGGGCGGATCGCTTCCATCTCGAACGAACCCGCGAGTCCGGCAAGCGCGGGTTTGTCGACGGAAACCGCAAAGTGATTCGACCAGAAGTGGACGAGGCGTTCGACGAAGGGCGTGTCCGTCTGCAAGGCGCTGTCGAGGCGCGCGTTGACGGCGCTGCGGTAGACCTCGACGCCTTCGCGCCGGATCGCGCGGTTCACGGCTTGTCGCTTGGCCTGAGTCGATGTCGCGGGCGCGGCGTCGCTGGCGGCGTTGTTCGTCGCGTTGTTCATCGACGCGTCGCCGCTCAAACCTTGCTGTCGCTCCTCGCCGAAGCGCGTCGTGAGCGCGATCGCGCCGGGCTGATCGCGCCAGGCGGCGGGCAGCGCTTCATAGCGCGAGAACTGATCGAGCAGCCAATGCGGCGGATTGTCGGGCGGCGCTTCGTCGGGGCGCGCGCCGAGGCCGAAGCGATTCATGGCGATCGCGCCGGCGCGGGCGGTCGGCAAGCTGTTCATGCGCGCTCCTCGTGACGTGGCGTATTTCCCTTAAACGCGGTGGCGTCGGGAATCCGTCGCGAGGATCGCGATTTTTTTGCGCGTGTTCTGCCACGCGATGCCGCGCGACGTCAGTTCGTCTCGCCCGCCTCGCTGGCCGCGCTCGCGGCGGCGCGCGGCGCTTTGCGCGGCGCGGGCAGACGCCATTGACCGCTGCGCCTCAAGCCTTCGACGAACTTGATGCGCTCGTCGGGCGTGAGCGTCGCGGCATAGTCGGCGACACCGCTTTCCACCTTCGCGCGCAAGGCGCTGTCCGCTTCGCGCGTGTGCGCGAGCGCGGCGTCGAGCGCGACGCGGTCGAGCTGCGGCGCGGCGAGCAGATCGAGCACCTCGCGGCGATCTTCGCGCGCGGCGCGCG
>NZ_JAAGPN010000542.1:0-236 GCF_017104805.1 Paraburkholderia sp. Ac-20347
AGTAAAAAAAAAAACACTATAGAATTGAGATGAATTAGACACATTGAGGATAACATATGAGCTTGAGTGACAGTACAAGCCATCCCATATATCTGCCAACTATAATACTCAGTGCAGAAACGAATAACCAACAAAACATACGAGCAACCCATATCGCACCGACGCGCGTTCATCTTACGTCGCGATCGTGTACTAAACCATGCACGGCACAAAGCCAAGACATGACTGACACTGAA
>NZ_JAAGPN010000051.1:0-40591 GCF_017104805.1 Paraburkholderia sp. Ac-20347
AACGCCTACATTCGTTGGTACAACGAGAAACGGATCAAGGGCTCCCTTGGCTATCTCAGCCCCATCGAATACCGTGAAAGCTTGGGATTAACGACGTAACCCAGTCCAAGAAAATGTCCGCATCCCCCCGAGGCTCTTGGCCTGCTCCAACTTGTCGCCTGACAGATCGACCGCGATGATTTGCCGGGCGCCTGCCGCATGGGCCCCTATGAGCGCGGCCAGTCCGACACCGCCCAGACCGATGACGGCAACGGATGCGCCGACTCGAACCTGCGCCGTGTTGACGACGGCACCCACGCCTGTGAGAACCGCGCATCCAAACAGCGCCGCCTCGTCGAGCGGGACACTTGGATCGATCTTAATAACGGAGCGACGCGATACTGTCGGGTACTCGGCGAACACTGAGCATCCGAGGTGATGATTGACGACTTCGCCGTCGCGGCTCAAACGGCGTGCTCCGGAGAGCAAGGTGCCGGCTCCGTTTACTGCGGCACCCGGCTCGCACAGTGCGGGTCGTCCTTCCGCACACGGTGCGCAGTGTCCGCAACTGGGGACGAACACTACGACGACGTGGTCGCCAACTTGAAGGTCGGTCACTCCGGCCCCCGGCTCCTGCACGATGCCAGCGGCTTCATGGCCGAGCGCCATCGGCATCGGGCGAGGCCGGTCGCCGTTGACTACGGACAAGTCGGAGTGGCAAAGCCCTGCCGCTGCGACCTTGATCAGCACCTCGTCCGGGCCGGGCGGCGCAAGATCGATTTCCTCGATGTGCAACGGCTGGGAAACGGCGTACGGCGAAGTCGCGCCCATCGCCTGCAGAACGGCTGCCTTGATCTTCATTTCGAACACCCTCTGTCACGCGGTTGATAAGTTCGTCGCGTCAAAAATGTGTGAATACATGAAATATCGCATTAATCCGACCTCGCTCGTTTTGCATGTATCGGATTCCTTATGAAATAGAGTGAGTAAAACTATCAATAGAATTCAATGATGCATTGCTTGGCTGGAGTCTTTACCGCTGATTGCATTCCCTTCTCGGTCGACCCAGTCATATTTGGCAGCTTTGCCGCCTCTTCCGTCTGAGCACAACAGACCTCAAATTGCGCGGGAGGTCGATGTCGATTGGTTGAGTAGGGGACGACTCGATCGTGCCCTAGTCATCCTTAGTACGCGCTGGATCCGCTTGCCGGCGCTGCGGACACTATGTCTGTGCGCTTGTACAACTGCGCGAGGTCGCGGCAAGCGCGGGTCAGCAAGCTGGTGTCGACGCCGACGGCGACGAACAAGGCACCGGCATCGAGGTACTGCCGGGCCAATTTCGGGTCAGGTGCAAGCACGCCCGGCGCCTTGCCGGCCTTGCGCACGACCGCGATGCCGTCGAGAATCGCCCTCTGTACATCGGGGTGCCCGGGTTGGCCGAGCATGCCCATCGAGGCCGACAGGTCCGCCGGGCCGAAAAACACCCCGTCGACCCCCTCGGTGCCGGCTATCGCGGCTAGGTTCGCGACGCCTTTCATTGTCTCGACCTGTAAGAGCACGCACATTTGCGCATCGGCGTCATTCAGATAGTCCGTAACTTGGTTCCAGCGCGACGAGCGCGCCAGCGCCGAGCCGACTCCACGAATGCCGTGCGGCGGGTAGCGTGTAGCCGCGACAAGCACTGCTGCCTGTTCGGCCGTCTCGACAACGGGGACGAGCAGCGTCTGCGCGCCCACGTCGAGCAGCTGTTTGATCAGAGGCACGTCGCCGATCACGGGTCGGACGATCGCGTGCGTCGGGTACGGCGCGACCGCTTGGAGTTGGCCGAGCACGGTGCGCAGATCGTTCGGCGCATGCTCGCCGTCGATGAGCAGCCAGTCAAAACCGGCACCCGCCATCGCCTCAATTGCATAGGGATCGGCGAGGCCAACCCACAGGCCGATCTGTTGGCGCCCGGCTTTGAGGGCCTGCTTAAACATGTTTTGGGGAATTTGCATAAAGCGCCTTCAAACGAAGCGAAACGCTACCGAACCGAGCGCGCCATAGTCGACGTGGAAGTTGTCGCCGGCCTTTGCCGGCGTCGGTCGCGTGAACGAGCCGGCAAGCACCACGTCGCCAACATTGAGTTGTTCGTCATAGGGTGCAATCTTGTTAGCCAGCCACGCCACGCCTGTGGCCGGGTGATTAAGCACGGCGGCAGCCAGACCGGTCTCTTCGATCACACCATTTTTGTAAAGCAGCGCGCCGATCCAGCGCAAGTCGACTTCGGTCGGCTTCACTGGTCGGCCGCCAAGGACAATGCCGGCATTCGCGGCGAAGTCGCTGATGGTATCAAAGACCTTGCGCATGTCCTTGGTGTCGCGGTCGAACTGCTCGATGCGCGAGTCGATAATTTCAATCGCGGGCGTCACATATTCGGTGGCCGACAGCACGTCGAACATCGTGACGCCCGGCCCTCTGAGCGGCTTGCCAAGGATGAACGCAAGTTCTACTTCGACGCGTGGCACGATGAACCGACTTGAGTCAATGTCGACTCCCTGCGCGAAGAACATGTCGTCCATCAGCGGCGCAAAGTCCGGCTCGGTGATCTGGCTCGCCTGTTGCATCGCGCGCGAGGTCAGGCCAATTTTGCGGCCTTTGATCGTGCGGCCATCCTGGATCTCAAGCGCGACCCAGGCGCGCTGAATCGCGTAGCCGTCTTCGATCGTCATCTGCGGGAAGCGCTTCGAGAAGTGACGTACTTGAGTGCGGCTCTTGCGTGCTTCGTAGAGCTCGCGGGCCAATTCGGCAATCGTGGCTTGCGGCAGCATGAGTCAGCCCCTGTTGAAAAGCGGGTGGATGTTGCTTAACTTGGCATCGAACACCTCGGCGCCCACATCGATCTGAAGGGTCACGCCTACGTAATACGTTGCCAGTAGCGGCTCAAAGTGGGCGCGAGCCGTGGCCTTCAAGTCTTGTCCAACGCGCTGCTGAACCGCTTCGCTGCGGCCGCGCCCCATGCGTAGGTTCAGGTAGGCGAAGTTGTACTCGCCGATGCCATTCGCGACGCGCCCGGCTATGCCGCCGTCGCCGATCGCGAAATGCGGCGCCGGGTACGCGAACACGCGTGTGCCACCAGGTGGGAACAGCGGTTGGTCGAACTCGTCCCGTTGCGCAAGCATGGTGTCGGCCAACTGGCGGCACAGCGCACTCATGTCGACGTGGCGGTCGAGACTACTGTTGTAGAGGATGACGAGATGAGGCATGATGGTTCTACAGTTTCAATTTGCAAGCGGCGTGATCGGGAAGATCGCGTTGATCTGCCCGGTGCCGGAGCTGCCAAAGTAGGGCGTGATAATCTCCACGCCTTGGTCGTAGCGCTCGCCGCCGAGCACGCCTAGAAGCATTGCGGTGTCGTGCATGCCGCCTTCGCCCCAGCACTTGTCGCTGTACATCGGCAGCATCTGCATGAAGGCCTTCCACTCGCCGCGCTTCCACAACTCGACAACGTTGCGGTCGGTCTGCTCCAGGAACTCGTCGTACACATTGTCCATAAATTCTGGCGCGCGGCCATTCGGGGCGAAATGGTGTGACAGCGAACCGCTCGCGAACACAGCTACCGTCCCGTCGTAGCGCTCCTCAATCGCCTTGCGTATGGCCAAGCCGAACTTCTCACTTTCGCCCAGGTCATGCCACTCGCAGCATGCAGAAACGCATATAACCCTGAAGTGCTGGTCGGCATTCATGTAGCGCATTGGCACCAAGGTGCCGTATTCGAGTTCTAGCGTCGTGTCACTGTGAGCGCGGCTTTTCACGCCCATTTCGTTGGCGACCTCGGCAATCAAGTCTCCAAGTTTGGTGTTACCAGAATAGGCATACGGAAGGTTCTTGATGAAGTGCGGCAGTTCGTTGCTGGTGTATACACCTTCGAAGTGCTCGGCGCAGTTGATGTGGTACTCGGAGTTGACGAGCCAATGCACGTCGAACACGACGATGGTGTCCACGCCGAGTTCGCGGCAACGCCGACCGATCTCCTTGTGTCCATCGATGGCCGCCTGCCGGCAGCCTTTGTGTGGACCATCCAACTCCGACAGGTACATCGACGGCACATGGGTAATTTTTGCAGCCAACGCGAGTGTGCCCATCAGGGTCTCCTTTCTGTTTGCGTGAAACGCTTTCCGGATGAGGCCGATTCAATGCTTGCTTATGTGCCCCACTGGGGGATGTGATGCGATCCGAGAGACACGCATACGTTCTTCGGCTCGAGGAACACTTCGTAACTCCAGGTGCCACCTTCACGCCCTGTGCCCGAGGCCTTGGTTCCACCGAAGGGCTGGCGCAGATCGCGAACGTTCTGGCTATTGACGAAACACATGCCGGCCTCGATGGCTGCCGCCACGCGGTGCGCCCGGCCGAGGTTCTCGCTCCACACGTAGCTCGACAGCCCGTACTGAATATCGTTGGCTTGCCGGATCGCATCGGCTTCGTCGGCGAACGGGATCAGGCAGGCGACTGGCCCGAAGATTTCTTCCTGAGCGATGCGCATGTCATTGCGGACGTCGGCGAACACCGTCGGGCGAACGAAGTTGCCGTTCTTCATCGCGTCGGGCAGATCGGGGGCATCGAGACCGCCCGTCAGAAGGGTTGCTCCCTCTTTGGGGCCGAGTTCGATGTAACTGCGCACCTTGGCGAGGTGGCCCTGGCTGATCATCGGGCCGACGACAGTCTTGTCGTCCATCGGGTCGCCAACCGTAACTCGTTTGGCGCGATCGGCAAAGCGCTTGGCGAACTCCGCGTAGATGCTCTTTTGCACCAGAATGCGTGAACCTGCGGTGCAACGCTCGCCGTTATTGGAGAAGATCATAAAGATAGCCGCGTCGAGCGCCCGATCGAGGTCGGCGTCTTCGAAAACCACGAACGGACTCTTGCCGCCGAGCTCCATGCTGAACTTCTTGAGCCCGGCGGTCTGCATGATTCGCTGGCCGGTTGCGGTCGAGCCGGTGAACGAGATCGCGCGTACATCCGGGTGGGCGCACAGCGGCTCGCCGGTCTCCTTGCCGAAACCGTGCACGATGTTGAGCACGCCCTTGGGCAGGCCGGCTTCGGTGGCGAGCTCACCGAAACGCGAGATAGAAAGCGGCGAAAGCTCGCTCATCTTTAGCACAGCCGTGTTGCCGAAGGCCAGACAGGGGGCGATCTTCCAGGTGCCGGTCATGAACGGCACATTCCAAGGTGAAATCAGGGCACAGGCCCCGACCGGGTGGAACAGCGTGTAGTTCAGGTGCGTCGGCGTCGGGTACGTGTGACCATCGACCCGCGTGCACATCTCGGCAAAGTAATAGAAATTGTCGGCTGCGCGCGGTACTAAATTCTTCCGCGTCTGTGCGATCACCTGGCCCGCATCGCGTGTCTCCAGCTCGGAGAGTTCAGGCACATGCTTAACGATCAGATCACCGAGCTTGTTCATCATCTTCGCCCGCTCGGCAGCGGGTAGCGCGGCCCACTTTGGGAACGCCTCTTTCGCTGCGGCCACCGCCGCGTTGATCTCGGCAGCACTGCCCGAGGCCACTTCCGCCAACACCTCTTGCGTGGCCGGGTTGGTGGTCTCGAAATAGTCGCGGCCTTCAACGGCCCTGCCGTCGATCAGGTGCTGTATTCGCATGGTTTACTCCTATTCAGGTTTTCAGCGGCCGAACACGGCGTCGTCGACGATGGTGTTGACCAAGCGGCCGATACCGTCGATCTCGGTGATTACTTCGTCTCCGGCTCTTACGTCGATTACGCCTTCGGGTGTGCCGGTGAGGATCACGTCGCCAGGTGCGAGCGTCATAAAGCCGCTTAAGTATTCGATCAATGCAGGCACGTCGTTGATCAGATCGCGGGTGTTGCCGCTCTGCGTGAGTTTGCCGTTGACCAGCGTCCGCAAGTCGAGCCCGTGCGGGTCTGGTACGTCAGCGGCAGAGACGAGCCACGGACCGAGCACGGTACAGGTGTCGCGGTTCTTCACGCGCAGATTCGGGCGGTAGTAGTTTTCCAGGTAATCGCGGATCGCATAGTCGTTGGCAACGCAGTAGCCGGCCACATGGCCAAGCGCGTCAGCGCGAAGCACGTTCTTCGCCGTTCTGCCGATGACGACTGCAAGTTCGCACTCGTAGTGCATGAAGCTCGCATCCGCGGGCCGGCGCGTGAAGCCGCGGTGACCGATGAGTGTATTAGGCCCCTTGAGGAAGGCAAGCGGCTCGTCCTTGGCGCCGATCGTAAGTTCCTTAGCGAGTTCCTTCGCGTGGTCCGCGTAATTGATGCCGAGGGCGATGATGGTACCGACTTCGAACGGAGGCAGCCACACGACCTGCGATTCGGCCAGGATTCGGCCGTCTGCAAGTTGCACACCATCGGCATGTTCGACCGCATGGTGGAGGGCACCGCCGAAGGCGACGCGTGCGATTCGTTTCATGCGATCCCCCTTTCGGCGATCAGCGGATTCTCAAGACACCCCAGCCCATTGATCGCGATGCCCACGCGTTGCCCAGCCCGCGCCCGCGGCGCATTGGCCGCAACGCCCACCGAAAGTACATCACCCGGCATAAGCGTCATGAATTCGCTGATCTCGGCGAGCAGCCGCGCCGCCGGCCGGATCAGACCAGCGGTGCTGGAGCGGTGCACAGTCTCGCCGTCGATCGCGACCGAGATGTCGAGCGCATCGGGTGAGCCCACTGCGTCGCGCTGCACGAGCGGACCGATAGGGCAGAAGGTGTCGCGCGCTTTGAATCTTAACGATGGTCGATAGTAGGAGGGGTGAGGAATGCTCACGTCGTTTACGATCACGTACCCGGCAACGAACGACAAGGCATCGCTCTCCGCGACGTGACACGCGGTTCGCTCGATTACGAGGCCGAGCGTTGCGCCGATCTCAAGCTCGCTGACGCCGTCGGGAACGACAATGGCCTCGCCAGGCTCGAGCCAGGTGTTGCGTGGTTTGATATAGAGGATCGGCGCCTTCGGCGGTGCCCTGTAGGGCGCCACGTTGACGGCGTCTCCCAGTGCCGCGAGTGCGTCGCGGTGATTAAGCAACGTGCCGTAGACGGTACCACGGCGGACAGGACTGTACATGTAAGTCACTCCACATCGGCGGCGAAGGCGGTCGTAGCGCCGCCACAGATTCGGATCAGTGTGAAGAAGCCGCAGCGGTCGCTCGCACTGCAGTGTTCGCGGCCACCTTGGGACTGTGGCGCCCGACGGCCATCAACGCGACAAACGCGCAGGACATGGCTAAGCCAAGCATTATGAAGAAGGCCGAGCCTCCGCCGGCCGTGATCACAGCTGCACCGGCGAAGGAACTGAGGATCGCACCCAACCGACCAAACGCAAGCGCCGACGCGGTGCCGGTTGCTCGCACGATCGTTGGGTAGACATAGGCGCATAGTGCATACATCGTCGACTGCACAGCGTTGACGAACAGACCATGAAGGCCTATCCCGAAAATCAGCCACCCAGTGTGCTGCGCGACATTGACACCTTGCAGCATGAACGCGCTGCCCGCAGCCCCCGCACAGCAAAACGCCAGCGGCCAACGGGAGCCGAAGCGTGCAATGACCACGGCACACATAAGCGCACCGACGACACCGCCAAAGTTGTACGCTGTCAATCCCGAGGCAGCAACGGCTGGAGGCAGGCCTTCCCCAGCGAGCATTGTCGGCAGCCAGCTAAAGGCACTGTAGACCGCGAGCAGGCACATAAAGAACGCCGTCCAGATTGCCAGGGTGTCGCGAAGACGGCCGGACTCGAACAACGAACCAAAACCGGCACGTTTCTCGGCCGCCTGTTCGCTGGCATCGACAAACACCGTGTCCGGAGACGTCGGTCGCGCCATGCGCCCGAGCAACTTGCGCAGTTCAGGCCAGCGCTCGCGGTGGCGCGCGAGGTAGCGCGGAGACTCGGGCAACATCAGAAACAGCAGCACGCTCAAGCCCATCGGGAGCAAGCCGCCGATCCAGAACAGCCCGCGCCAGCCATATACAGGAAGCACAGCGCTTGCAAACAGCCCGGCGATTATGCCCCCCAGCGGATAGCAAACGGTGGTCGCGGTGACTGCTAGTGTGCGCCGACGCGCGGGCGTAAATTCCGCGGTCACGGTCGTTGAACTCGGTAAGGCGCCCCCGATGCCCAGGCCGGCGATGAAACGCAATGCCGAGATTGTGACAACGTTGGGTGCGAATCCGATTGTGCAGGTGGTGGCGCCGAATATGAAGACACTCACGATGACCGCCATCCGCCGCCCGAAGCGGTCGGCCAATAGACCAGCGCAGACGCTGCCCACGGCCATGCCGAGCAGGCCAGCCGCCACAGCCGGTGCGAACGCGCCGCGCGTGATGCCCCACTCCTTGATCAACGACGGAATCGCAAATCCGATTAGCTGTCCGTCGAAACCATCCATGACGATCGCCGTGGCCACCATGAAAACAGCAATCTTTTGCATCGTCGAGAACGGCCCGTCGTCAAGCACGCCGCCGATGTCGACCAAGGTGGCCGTGTGTTTTGCGCCGCTGCTCATGGCTGTTCTCCTGAGCAGCGGGCCCTCCACTCATCTGCAGCGCCCGCGGCACGACCGTGGGTCGGAAGAAACCGTCTGAGTGTGGGCTTGTGATTGGGAATCCACTTCATTGTCTTGTCTCCTGATGCTGCAACTAAGTCTTATTCGAAGCATTAACAGCGGTCTTCAGCCACGTTTGGTGATACGTGCTTTTTAAAAACGTTGGCGTATTAATCTATTTCCAAAAAACTTTATCTTGCGAAACTATTCCTCCGTGTTATTCGCCTAAAATGAGCTGCGGAAGCGCATACAAGTTGAACCGGAGGTACTGGTCGACGAACGTTCTCGTCCCTCGCGCATCGCCGCTTCGGGTACGTTGAAGTATTGTTAAGCATCGGTCCCGGCCACACAATTGAAATCTTGCGCGGCATTTATAGGAAAAGGGAATGAATCTTACGATAGGGCAATTGCGCGCGTTTGTAACCGTTGCGAGACTTTCCAGTTTCACCGAAGCAGCCAAGCGTCTGCATCTCACTCAATCGGCTCTAAGCGTGCTGGTCAAGGATCTCGAGCGGGAACTCGACGTGCGTTTGCTGGATCGCACTACACGATCGGTGAAACTGACCGCGGCCGGAACAAAGTTCTATGACGCAGCGGAGAGCTCGGTACTCGCGTTCGAACGTGCCCGACAAAGCGCTCACGCGTTAAGCCGAGCTGGGAAAGAGGTTATTTCGATGTCAGCGCCGCAACTGACGCTTTGCACAGTTCTCGTCCCGGCAATATCGGAGTTTCTCAGGCAAAACCCGATGCTTGACGTCAATGTCACCGATGACGCCTTAGCCGATGTGCCCTTTAGAGTGCTGACAGGAGACGCCGACCTGGGGATTTCGCCGGATCGCAGCGTGGGGGAGAACTTGGAGCGAAAGCCGCTTATGCGGGATATTCTTCACCTGGTTTGTCTGCCAGACGAACCCGTGGTGCGCAGCAAACGCGTCAAGTGGAAGGACTTCGTCGGTCACTATCCGCTCATTACTAGTCGCGAATTTACCTCACGGGCGCGCTTGGACTTGGGCGTCGAGGCGCAGAATCTTCATGCAGAGTACGAGGTCTCGCACTTGTTAACGGCGTTCGCGATGGTGCAGGCGGGACGCGGGGTTACACTAGCGCCAATGCATGCCCATCGACTGGCAACGACCTTTGGCCTTGTCATGTTGCCAATCTCCGAACCGCAGGTAGTGCGAGAGTTTGCGATCCTATCTCGGCGCGACCGTCCGGTGTCCGTCGCTGCGCGGCGGCTAGTGGATTTTTTGATCGTCGCCGCAGCAAAAGGATGGCCCGCGACGTGAGAGGCGCGGCGTTCTCGAGCACTGAGATGCGTTTTACTTTCGCGCATAGATTTCACGAGACGATGCCGGCAACGGCGAAGCTCTAGTCTGACACGTCTAGGAGAGCACAAGTGAATAGAAGGGACTGGATCGCCACGGGCTTGAAAGTGTCTGCGGTTGCGGCAACCGCACCCGCGGCCATTGTGTCCGCTCAAGGCGCGGCTGATATTCCGGCGCTTTTCGCAAGTATCCTTACCGCACACGACATCGATGCATTTGCGGCGTTGTTTTCGCCAGATTACATGAACCATCAGTTCAGTGCCGCAAATGCGCGACCGCCCCTCGGAACGAAGGCTAAGGAAGTGGCGATTGGCTTATACCGCTCGCGACTCGTCGGCATGCCTGATCTCAAGGTAACCGTCGAGAAGTCGCTGCTCACAATCGACAGTTGTGCAGCGAGCTTCCTCTACGAAGGAACCCATAAAGCGCTTTGCATGAACGTACCACCCACTGGAAAACGCGTGAGGTTCTCGTCCTGCGACATCTTCAGGATCAGCAACGGATTGATCGTGGAGCGTTGGGGCATGGGCGAGATTGCAGGTCTGATGGCACAACTCAAAGGATAGCTGTTGAGGGAAGCCGTTAAAAAGCCCGAGAAGCCGGTGAAAAAGAGGATATCGTCTCCTGAGCCACGAAACAGGAGCTGCCATGTAATGCACAATAGTTCTTGAATTCGACGATAGCGACGGAGCCCCGGTCAAGCGCGTCGAGGTGATGCGGCTTCATCGGACGGCTGAAAACCCGACATCCGGGAACGTGAGCCTGTCGCCGGCGATTGCTACCGTCATTGCGATCGTCATGGAGTAATTCATCGCCGCGTCGCGCGACAGATTGAGAGCGCTGATCAGTCTCGTCTCGATCCGATTCCTGATAAGCAAACAAGTCAGACGGAAGAATGAAGCCCGCGTGCGTTGCATTGCGCTATCAATTTACATAAATATAATTATCGCACTTTTAGAAACGTTTGATAACGTCCCCAGAGCGGTCCCGCGAACTGGTCTACGGCCTTCGACGCATCCAGCATGATCGCCTGAGGGTTTGCGAAGGCGATCGCGGCTCGCGCGACAATCGCCCCGACCGTCAAATGCTCTACTGCGCGAGCCAGCGCGACAATGGACGCGGGATCGCCTGAAACGCCGTGTTTCCGGGCAAGCTCCTGAATGTCTGTGTCGTCGAGCATCGTCCTCTCCGTTAGCTGCGAGATCCTTCACCAGCTCCGGCCGCCGGGCGGACTTCCGCTGGCTGAGCACGTCAGGATGCCACAAGTCACCCGTTTGTTATATTCCTCCGACGAATAATCGGAGCGAATATGAGTGGCAACGTTTACGACTACGGCATTCACAGGAATCTGTCTCCTTCAGAGCTATTTTTCCTCGTGTTTCTGGACGAGGCGTCGAAGCAGCTGGGCGTCGACGATCTGGTCGACGTGGCCGCGATCATCGTGGGCTGGCCGTTGCTGCCCACGCGCCGCAAGCCTGGCGGCACAACGAAAGGCACGTCGATCGCGTCCCGCGTTGCGCGCCGGCACCTCGACTTTGAAATCAAGGCCCGGATTCTGCCGAGGCTGACGCTCAAAAGCGCGAGCAAGCTGAAGATCCTCTTCACGAACAATCTCGGCGTGTTCGTCGGCCGCGCGGTGCCAGTCGTGGGCGAGGTAATGCTCACGTACGATGCCGCGACCATCAGCTATAAAAGCGTGATTCACTACAACCGGCTGGTGAAGCAGGAGGACAAGATATTTTGACAAGCGATCAGGAATTCGACGCGGTCGAGGAGTTCGTGCGTGCGCGAACAGGCGTTGGCACGCGCAGGCAGATCACCGCCGCGACCCGACTGGAGGACGACCTCGACTTGACCGGCGTGGAGGCGGAGGCGTTCATGGAGAAATTCTTCGATGTGTTCAGGGTTGAAGTTGGTGACTTCAGCTTCGATCGCTACTTCGTGAATGAAGGCTCGGGGCTCATTCTCTCGATCGTCACACGCCTTTCGCGGAAAAAGCGGGATGCACTGCATCGCGTGCCGATCACGGTGGGCATGCTCGCCGAAGCTGCCGCCGCCGGTCGCTGGGATTCGCTCGCTCTGGAGAGGTGACACGGGAGTTTTCTGGCGATACGGCTACATCAAGCCGCACGACGTGTGTGCGAAATCGCTCACGAACCCGGTCACGATCCAGCTTGCGCCCGCGCAGAGCACGATCCCGGCGAGTGCCACCCGAATGCCGGGCCTTATGGGGGCATTTCGCGATCGCGGCAATGCCCGCAACGCAGGCGACCAAGATAAATGGTGATGCCACCGGGCATTCGGCGAATGCCTGGAAGACAATGACGGGGGGCATGAATACTGTCCAAAACAGCGCCCAGGTGCCGTCGCAGTATGCGATGCAGCCGCCGGCGATCGTGGCCAAAGCCATCGCTGTTCCGTTTTCTGTGCAAGAGCCTCGGCTGCTTCCTTGAGCCGGTAGCTGCGGCCGTTGAACTCGAGCTGGTGGCAGTGATGCATGAGGCGATCGAGGATCGTCGTGCTCATCGTGTTATCGCCAAGGTAGGCGCTCCAATCCTGAACCACACGATTGGACGTGACGATGACGTATCCCCGTTCACGGGGATCGTTGAATTTAGGCGGGGGTTGTGCAGCCCCGCCCAAATTCCCGTGAAACAGCTCGCCGTTCAGGCGAGCTCTGACGAACAGATCTGCACACCTCTGTTCGCTTCGGGGCCGGGAAGCAAGGCGCGGCCCGTGCGTGAACAAAGTGGCGATCGCTAACGCCACTTCATCCGGTGAGCCCGGGTGGTTTCATCGTGACGCTGGTCGTCCTCTTCGTGAACGTACCGGTTCGTCGTGTTGATCGAATCGTGCCCGAGGTTATCGCGAACGGTGCGCAGGTCGATCTCGCTGTCGAGCATGTGTGACGCCGCGGTGTGCCGCAGCCAGTGAGCGGACGCCTCCCGGATATGCGCGGCGTGCTCGACATGTTCGCCGCCCAAAGCTTCAGTCCAGTCTGCAGCCTTTGTAAAGATAGCCTTGATCGCGTTGTGCACAGTCTTTCTGTCGACGCCTTCGCCTGAGACATTGCCCCTGCGCCGGCGATACGGCAGGAGCAGGGGAATAAGCTCGTGCTGCAAGGGCAGGGGTTCGAGACCGTGCATCTGGCGGTACCGCATCAGCTCGGCGAGCAGCTCGTCCGAGACTGGAATACGGCGATGCTTGAGGCCCTTGCCAATCACCTCCAGCCACCAGCGCCTCGTGCCGTCTGCGGCCAGGTCGCGCGTGAAATTGCCCATCGTGCCCGCGGCGACCTCCGACAGCCGCATGCCCATCAGATAGAAGAGGGTGATCAGCCAGCGCGCACGCGCCTTGTCGCGCTGCGCCAGGGGCCCGTCTTCTGGCATGGCCGCAACGTAGTCCTTGACGTGCTGCCACATGATGGCGGGCAGATAGCGCGTCACGCGCTGTGAGGGCCGCCGCCGCCGCTGGCGCAGCAGGCTGAGCGGGTTCGCTCGCAGCCAGCCCGCGTCGACGAGCCAGCCGAACAGGCTGTCGAGGATGACCATGGCCTGCCTGACGCTGGCCGCTTCCAGCCGGGCGGCGAACGGTCGCCAGCGGGGATCGCTGGTCGGAAAGCGCGCGCCACCTCCGGTAATCCATGTACCGGCGGGCTGGGGATCCGCGAGGAACCCGCGGTAGCGCGTCAGGTCCTCGTGCGTGAGCGAGGCCAAGGGTTTGAGCTGCGCGATCAGGGCCCAGATCGGATCGCTGCGCTGCGGATCGGCCAGGAACACCCGGAACGCGCGCAGGTCGTCCTGCCGGATGGCCTCCGGCCCCTCGAGCGCATCGGCGAGCGCCCAGAGCAGGAGCCGGTCGGCTTCCTTGCGGTAGCTCGCGCAGGTTGCCGGGCTGTCCTGGTAGTTCGCGAGCCACAGCGCGATCGCGTCGAGATCGGTCTCGGCGCGGACCTGGCAGCGATGCGGGTCGGCCCGGTTGTAGCCAGGGCCGCCGGGGGCGCCGGCGCGGATCTGGATGGCGGCCTCGAGCCGGGCCGGGAGCTGGGTACGCATGCGGGGCCTCGCGGGCGGTTTTCAAGCCGTTGGATGGTCCGTTCATTGTGCCAGACCCTCATTCATTGTCAATTCCCCATAATGTGCGTAATGTGAATTAATTGTGACGATGAGTTGCATTCACAACATATTACGTTGTATTCTATACTTTCATATCCCGGCCAGCCGCATCCGGGCCACCCGTTTGCCCAGGACGCCCGCGAGTTACCCATGACCCCTGACTCCATCGTGCAGCAGCAGGAAATCGCCCGCGAGGTCGAACGGATCAAGTCCGAGCTCAACGACACCCGCGAGATCTACCGTCAGGTGTGCCGCCTGCTCTTTTTGCGGTTCGGCATCACGCCGACGGCTAACGGGCTCTACCAGTTGGTCAGGAAAGGCACCATGGGCACCCCCGGCGCCGTGCTCAGGGAGTTCTGGCAGGAAATTCAGGCCAGGGCGCGCATCCGCATCGATCGCGCGGACCTGCGGCCCGAGCTGGTCGAATTCGCGGCCGACATGGTCGGGAAATTGTGGGAGCATGCCGTCGCCGACGCCGATGCGGACCTGGAGCTCGAGCGCGCGCAGATTCGCGCCGATCGCGCGCAGGCGCAGACCGAGGTGCTGGAGGCCCGTGAAGAGGTTCTGCGCAGGCAGGCCGAGATTGCGCGCCTTGAGTCGCAGCTCGGCGAGGTGCGGGCCGAAGTCCGCACGCTCGACAGCCGTCTGGCGGTCGCACTCGAAGTCAGAAAAACGCTCGAGCAGGACGTGTCCGCCCTGCGCGGGGAAATCCGCGCGCGCGACGACGCGCTCGACCGGGCCCGAACGGATTTCGCGGCCGAGCTTGCGGCCAGCCGGGAGCAGGCCCGGCTGGCCGCCACGCGCTACGAAGACGCGGCCCGGCGCGCCCTGCTCGAGATTGATCGCGCCCGCACGGCGGCCGCCACGGTTCAGCGGGCGTTTGACGACTTCCGCGCTCACAGCGCGCAAACCGAGGCGTCACTGCGCGCCGAAGTCGAGCGCGTGCTGCAGGACGTCTCGCACCAGCGGCATCGTGTCGGTGTCCTTGAAGGCGAGCTTGCGTCGCGGGCACGCAACGAGGCCGTATCCCGGGCCGAACGGGGAAAAGCCAGGGACGGTGCATACGTCCCTGGCCTGCACCAGAGCGTCCGACGCCGGCCCGGACGCACCGCATTGCGCCGCAATCAGTCGCGGCGTCGTTGAGCGCATGCGCCATGTGCAGCGGCCGCAAACGGGGTGGCGGCAAGGCAGGCACCTAGCCATATCATGCCTCGCGCGCGCGAACCGGCAGACGGCCCAGCCGGGCCGCTTGCCTTGCAAGCGCGGGCCATGCCCCCACATGGCGCCTCAACTGGACGCCAACGCTATCGTCAGACTGACCACCCAACCACCTCATGCCGAGCAGAAAACCAGGCCGCCATGTAACACCGCGCTCCAGAGCGCTACTGCTTCCGATGCCGCGCCAGCGAGCATCCGACCTCGTACTGCGCGCGCGACTGGCGCTCGAGCGGGTTCGCCACGGAGAGGCCGATCGCCCGCTGGTGAACCAGCTCGCGCAGGTCTGCCTGGTCACCGGGTTCATCGTGGAGAACGGGCACGGTGATCTTGCGCAACGGGTTATCGAAGAAGCCGAGCACGGGCTTGGAAACCTGTTGCGCGGATTTGAACAGACGGGGCAATGGCCTGACCGCTCCCCCGAACTGGTAGACTGTCTGACAGCGGTCATCAACGAGTACGACCGGCTGCTCGCCACGGTCCGCCTGGCAGTCATCGCCCGCGCCAGTGATTATCTCGACCGGCTCAAGGCTGCAGCAGCCTCCACACCGCCTTCAGTTGCAAAGCCGTCCGGGGGCGCTTCCCCTGCGTGTCCCGATCGCCATCCCGGCGGCGAAGGGCCAGCTCCCACGACGTCACCTACCTCAACCAAAGCATGAGACGAGTTGCCATCCGACGCTCCCCGATACACGGTAAAGGGGTATTTGCGCTGCGCTCCCTGGCCGCGGGCGAGCGGCTCCTGGAGTACCGCGGGCTCGTGACGACCTGGCGCGAAGCGGCCGACCATTGCTCTGCGCGAGCGCACGAAGAGCACACGTTCCTGTTCGGTCTTTCCGACGGTCGCGTGATCGACGGCGGCCGCGGCGGAAACAGTGCAAGGTGGCTGAATCATGCGTGCGACGCGAACTGTGAAGCCGTCGAGGAGTCCGGACGGGTCTTCATTGAGGCCACCCGGACAATCAAACCCGGCGAGGAGCTTTTCATCGATTATTCGCTCGAACTGCCGCGTTCTGATCGTCGCAAGGCGCGCGACATTTACCGCTGCCAGTGTGGTGCCCGATCGTGTCGCGGCACCATGCTCCGCGGCACCTGATGCCCCCTTTCATATGGAGATATATTTCCGTGCAGCATGGAAATGACGGTATACCCGCAGTGATGCGCGGACATGGCCACCGGCACACGGTACGTCCCGCCGTCAGCGCAACGTGCGCTGTGCAAGTGCGCCCCACTCCGCGCTCCCGCTGAGGACTGTCAGCCACTCGGCGGTAGCCTCTCCTGCATCCGTTAGCTCTGCGATTTCCTCCGGCACCAGCGGAACCTGGTCGTGTGCCGTGAGTTGCTGCTGCGAGTTCCGCAGGGGCTGCGGGGTCCACACGATCAGGCCCAGCGCGTGCAGCCGGTCGAGCAGCGGCGCGTGCCGCCCACGCACGAACTGACGCAGCCGGATCTGGCGTAGCGCGTCGAGCACGGCCGCATGGGTCACTTCCGCTGTGGCAGACATGGAGCCGGATGAACTGGACATCGATAATCTCCGGGTTCAGGGCATCATCAGTGTACCGTCGATAAGCGCACTGTGCGGCGCTGAGAGCCGCCCTGTGCGCATCGGGATCGGTCAGGGTCACGACTACGGTTGTGTGCCCGCGCGCGTACGTGAACGGCTGCGGCGCCCACATGCCTTGCCACGAATCGCCAGCAAAGACCAGCGCGTGACGGTGCATGGCTCGCACCAGCGCCGAGCTTGGCACCCGGACGGGAGGTAAGCGTGAGGGCTGAGCCACCGATGGCGTGCGCTTCATAGCGAGGTCTGAGGTCGGTCGGAATCGGCGGAGGCCAACGCGTCAAGCAGCGGTACGATCCAGAGAGAATCGCTGCGTAAATGCGGCAGGCGACAGGTAATCCAGACGGGCCTGCGTGTGCTGCCGGTTGTAAAACATTTCGATGTATTCGTCGATAGCGAGTCTGGCCTGCTCGCGTGTAGCGAATCGCCGATGGTAGATCAGCTCGTTCTTCAGAGAACCCCAGAACGATCCGATCGGCGCGTTATCGTAGCAGTTGCCGCGGCAGCTCATCGACGCGCGCATCCCGAACTGCCTGACGATTTCCTCGTAAGCCGCTGAACAATATCGCGAGGCGCGATCGGTGTGCTGAATCAGGCTGGGCTTCGGACGTTGGTTCGAGACGGCGCGAAACAGTGCCTGCATCACCAGGTCCTTCGTCATGCGTTCACTCATCGCATAGCCAACGATTTCACCACTGGACAAATCCTTCAGGCCGGCAAGATACAACCATCCTTCGTCGGTCGCGATGTACGTGATATCGCCACACCAGGCCTGATCGGGCGCCGAGACGGCGAAGTCCTGCTGCAGCAGGTTCGGTGCGACGGGCAAATCGTGCCTTGAATTGGTGGTGGCCTTGAACTTGCGCTTCTGGCTGCACCGCAGGCCCAGTTTCCTGCGCAACCGCTTTATCCGACTACGCCCACATGAACACCATGCCGCTCAAGATGTTTCTGCGGGCGCTCGGGGCCAAAGCTTTCGCGCGTGCGTTGATGGGCCGCGAGAATTTCCGCTTCGAGCCGGGCCTCCTGCCTCGCCTATTTCGGGGGCGAGTGTTTGCGCCAGGCGTAATAGCCGGTGACCGAAACCCCCAGCATTCGGCACATCGGTGGCACCGGGTAGTCCTGTCGCATCTGTTCAATCACGCCGTACCTCACCGCGACTCCCTCGCGAAGTACGTCGCGAATTTTTTAACAGATCGCGCTCCATCTTCACTTCCAAGTTCCCGCTGGACGCGTGCCAGCTCGGCTTCAAGCTCAGTCTGCGGCTTCTGCTCCTTGCCGACCTCCCGCAGCTCGCCCGCTTTATCCGAACGGACCCAGTTCGCCAACGTCTTGAGAGGAACCGACAGCCGCCGTGCCGCCTCCGAAATACCGACACCTTCACTGAGCGCCAGCTTGACTGCCTGCTCACGAAATTCGCTCGTGTAGACCGCCTTGGGAATTCGATTCATCGATGCCTACGTTTCACGATGGTACGAAACGTTGGCCTCTACTTTTTCCGACCGACGTCAGATCAGCACCGGGGGCGATCGTCAGCCCCTCTACCGGAGGGGCACGTGGCGCGCGGCACGTTGGCTGTCGCCGCATGCGAAGTTACCCACCAGACAATCGCCGCCACGAGCGACAGCGCAATCACCACGCCAAGAATCAGGCTCATTGCACGCTGGAACGGATACAGCGTGGAGATGAACGTGCCGAAGATCGCCACACCCAGTGCTGCCCCGCTCTGTCGCGCCGAGTTCAGCACCGCTGCTGCGATGCCCGCGCGATTTTTCTCGACGGTGCCGAGGGCGGGCGACGTCGCGGCCGGTGAGATGAAACCGGACGCCAGACCGATCGCGAGCATCGGTACGATCGCGATCCAGTAGGGTGAACTCGCGCTCGACCGCATCATCCCGAGAGCACCGGCTGCATAGAGGCCGAACGCGATGCACATCGACTGCCGGCTTCCGAGCAGTTTTACGAGCCGGCTCGACAGCAGCCCGCCCAGCGCGACCATTCCCGTCATTGGCAGGAACGCGAGCCCGGTGAAGAGCGCGGAATAGTCACGAACCTGTTGGTAGTAGAGGCTGAACGTGAACAGCATCCCGTAGAAGACGAAAGCCGATGCCATCGAGACAAACGTTGACCCCGAAAACAGCTCATTGCGGAAGAACTGTATCGGCAGCATCGGTGTAGCCGTCGACGCCTCGATCACGAAGAAGGCGATCCACGCTATGCAGCTCGTTGCGATGCTCGCTAGAATTGGCACCGACTGCCAACCGAGTACCGGCCCTTCAATTAGCACGCCGATCAGCGTACCGAGCGCGACGATCGCGGCGATCTGCCCAGGCAGATCGAAGTACTGTGTGCGCGACGAAGCCGTGCGGTCAACCGACAGCGTCAGCCACAATCCGACGAGACCGATGGGCACGTTCACGAAGAAGATGCTGCGCCAGCCGACCAGATGAATCAGCAGTCCTCCAACGAGGGGGCCCGACGCCATCGCGACTCCACCGCAACCCATCCAGACGCTGACTGCCGCAGCTCGTTCAGAAGGTACCGGGTATGCGTGGTTGATCAGCGCAAGTGAACATGGGACGAGCATCGCGCTACCGACGCCCTGCAAAGCGCGCGCGAACGTCAGCATCGGCAGGCTAGGCGTGAGCCCACAGAGCGCCGATGCGAGAGTAAAAACGGCAAGCCCCGCAAGATAGACGTCGCGAGAACCGAGCCGGTCGCCGAGCGTGCCACCCGTCATTAGCAGACTTGCGAAAGTCAGTGTATACGCGTTGATCACCCACTGTAGCCCTGCGATGTTGCTCCCGAACGTGTACCCAATCTGTTCGAGTGCGACGTTGACGATCGACGCGTCCAGCAGGACCACCGTGTAGCTGACACTGGTCGCAGCGAGGACGCGATGTGCCGCGCTGCGGGGGGATGTGAGCTCGGCCATGTTTAATCCGCGTCCGTCCCTGCGCCCGCACCAACCGAGGGTATGGCATTCGCCGCAGCTACCAGGGACTTGAACCCGACCCATCCCCAGTAGACCCGGTGATGCGAAATGAGTCCATCCTTGACGTCCATCTCTTCAACAAGGTCAACCTGATCTCCTTCTGGCGTCTCACGAGGATATTCCCAGATGAGCTGTTGGCCATTCGAGAAGAACGTACCGGTCCGGTACCAGCGACCAAGACTGTTCTGCAGCTTGCGGGGTCCGGCATCGAAAAATTCGCGAATCGCGGGTTTGCCAAGCAAAATTCCGTCCCCTTTATGGGGCAATGTCACTACGATTAACGGCGTCTCGAGAATGGCGTCTTCTGCGTATAGCGCCATTAACCCTTCGAGGTTTTTGTTTGCAATCGTCGTATGCCATTGCTCGTAAATGTGGAGAATCGCGGAATCAGTGTTTGTGACCATGGTTGTATGCCTTCAAGGAAAAATTACGACCGGTAATCTGCGCGTTAATGGAACGAACGTTCCCAGTCTAGCGGCAAGATTTTTCAGATGTTTCGATACGGATCGAAACATCATTGCATTCAGTTCGCTACCATCTCCGTTGAAGAACCCGGAGAATGGCTATGTGCCAAGACCACAATGTCGCTACCGTTGCCTTCCTGATTGCCGATTCTGCGCGGGCAACCATGTTGATGTTTCTCCTGGACGGACAGGCACGTCCAGCTGGCGAACTCGCGCATGTAGCAGGCATCACCGCGCAGACGGCGAGTTCTCATCTGAGCAAGTTGCTCAACGGCGGGCTGCTTGCTGTCGAAGTGGTGGGCCGTCACCGCTACTACCGGCTTGGCAGCAGCGAGGTCGCCGCTGTGCTCGAGAACCTCGCAGCCGTGCGGCCGGTGGAGGCTGCGGTGCCGAAGCGGCCGAGCCGTACTGTGCAGGAACTCCGTTTCGCACGCTGCTGTTTTGATCACCTGGCCGGCCGACTCGGCGTGGTTGTCACCCAAGCGATGCAGGAGCAGGAGCAGGAGCTGATCATCGCGGCGCAGGACAAGCGGTTCGACGTCACGTCCGAGGGTTACACCTGGTTCAGCCGGCTCGGTATAAATCTGAAAAGCGCCGACGAGAGCGGCGGTAACCTCGCACGGCAGTGCCTTGACTCAACGGAAAGAAGGAACCATCTGGCTGGCCCGCTCGGCCGAGATTTCCTGAATCTTCTGTATTCGAAGGGCTGGCTGAGACGCCAGGAACGTTCGCGCGCTGTACATATCACGCCCGAAGGATGGAGCGGCTTCAGGACGCTACTTGGCGTGGACGAACATGCACTGCGGCACGGAGAAAGCGAGTTGCGCGTCGACATCTGACGTTTTCCCTGCGATGCCTAACGTTTTGCATCGATACCCCGCAACACGCGCATGTCAGCAAATTGGCAGCATGTCGGAGTTCCCTGAAAGAATTTTCGAATCAGGAGGTCATAATTTAATTAATTGTTTCATTTTAGCCATATTTGCCATATGGATTTCAAATAATCACCATTAATTCCAGCTTTTATTGATGGTGTCGCGCCATGTGATTGAGTATATTTTTCGGCTTTGTTGGCGATTCACTTGTTTAATTTCCGATTAATTTTTTATGGGCTCGTCGGTGGATTCGTAACTCGATTCCGCACGACCGTGTTCAAACTATTCGGGTATAAGGACATGTTAGCAGACAAAGATAAGTATCAAGTGGTCGGGATTGGCATCGGCCCCGCCAATTTGAGTCTGGCTGCGCTGCTTCAGCCTTGCGTGAATATCGAAAGCATTTTCCTCGACCGGAAAGACGAATTTGTCTGGCACCCTGGATTGTTATTTCCAGACGCGCAGTTGCAGGTCGCCTACCTGAAGGATCTGGTGAGCCTGGTGGACCCAACGAATCCTTACTCGTTCCTCGAATTCCTGCGCGAAAAAGGCCGGCTCTACAGCTTCATAAACGCGAACTTCCCGCACGTGCTGCGCCGCGAGTTCAACGAGTATTTCCGCTGGGCCGCAGCGAAACTGCCGGACCTTCGCTTTGGCTCCGGCGTGCACGGCATCACGGCCGGTCGTCACGGCATCGTGAGACAGTAGACAACACCTACTGCGACACGGACAAAAGCCCGCATATTTTTGTGTGCCCATCGCTCATGATGACTTGTTTGTCGTATTCCCGATCAGGCGGATCTGCCCACTCGACACGAGCTGGTTCAGCGGAACTGGCCGCCCAAACAGAAAACCCTGGATCTCGTTACAGCCTTCTCCCGAGATAATCTGGAGCTGGTCGGGTGTCTCGATGCCTTCGGCCAATACAGGTACGCCAAGACTCTTGCCCAGCGCCAGCACTGCGCGGATGATCGCAATCGCCTGCGGGTCTGAATCGATCTCCTTCACAAACGAACCGTCCAGCTTGATCTTGTCGAACGGAAAGGCGCGCAGCGTATCCAGCGACGAATAGCCTGTTCCGAAATCATCAAGCGCGATACCCACACCCATTGCCTTGATTTCCCGGAGAATCTCCAGCGAGCGCGCGCGATTCGCAAAGATGGTCGATTCCGTCAGCTCGAGCTCAAGCCGTTCGGGCGCCAGTCCCGTCTCCTTCAGTATCGTGCCCACAAGCAGTGGCAGGTCGGCATGCGCAAGCTGCACCGCCGACAGGTTGACCGTAAGCGCCGATTCCAGCACACGGCATGGCGGCATACGGGCAGTTTAGGTGCGAGCGTAGCCGCGTCGCGGCGCTCGGAATCAAGCGGTGACGTCGGCGTGGATGCGGCGCAGGTCAGTCAGGGAGTTTTTGCTTTGGCCTGCTGCAAGCGGGCGTAATTGAATGGCAGCAGATCCGTGACGTCGGCGTCGGACGCGCGCTGTGGCAGCTCGGTGAGCACATGCAGGAGATAGTCATACGGCTCGACGTCGCAGGCCCGGCACGTCAGCACCAGGCTGTAGATCGTGGCGCTGGCTTTTGCGCCGTCAACTGTGTCGCTGAACAGCCAGCTTTTTCTCGACGTGGCAAACGGCCTGACGTCACGTTCGCAGACGTTGTTATCGATGGGTGCGCAACCATCTGTGACGTAGCGGCTCAGGTATTCCCACTGCTTTCGCGTGTACGCAATTGCCTTGCCCAGCAGACTCTGGGGCGCGACCTTCGGCGCGAGTTCATCGAGCCACGCCTTGAAGGCTTCGAGCACCGGTGCGCTGTGCTGCTGGCGCAACTGATACGTGTAGCCTGCGCGCGTTTGGCCATCGGGCAAATCGCCTTTGGCCAGCGCCTCGACCCGATACAGAATCTGGAAGTATTCGAGTGCCTTCGTCACGCGAGCATTCGGTGTTTTCGGCTTGCCGTCGTCGCTGCCCTTGTTTTCAGCCGCCTTGTCCGCCTTCACAAACAGCCTGCGCGCGTGAGCCATGCATCCGAAGTGCGTCGCCGTTTTGATCGTGCGCCAGGCGCTGTAGCCGTCGCTCATCAGCATGCCGCCGTAGTCACCGAGGAAGGCCTTCGGATGCTCCTGTCCACGCCCCGGCTGGTACTCGAGCAACACCACAGGCTGCTCGCAGTCCTGGGCGCTGCGGTAAACCCACATGTAACTTTTGCTCTGGGCGGACCGGCCGGCTTCCTTGAGCACCTGAAGCGTGGTTTCGTCGCCGTGGATCAACGCCTGGGACAGCAGGACCTTTTTCAGCGCGTCGTACAACCGCGTGTAATGCAGTTCGCTGGGGCGGATGACCCATTGCGCGAGCGTGCCGCGACTCACCGGAACCTGCCAGCGCGCGAACGCCTCCTGCATCCGGTACAGCGGCATGCCATCGACGTACTTTGCCGTCGCCACCGTCGCGAGCACCGACGCGTCGGCATGGCTGCCCGGAAGCGGCTGCACCGGCATCGGCGCGACCACGACCGGCGTATGTTCGGCGTGGCGCTCGCAGTGGCGGCACGCATACTTCGCGCGCACGTTCTGGTGGACCGTCCATTTGGTTTCCACATGCAGCTGCTCGCTGATATCTTCGCCAATGCGATGCATGGCATTACCGCAACACGGACAGCCGCGCTGGTCCTGCGGCAGGTCGTACTCGATACGCTCGCGTGGCAGATGAGCGGGCAATGGCTTGCGCCCGACCTTGCGGCGTTCAGTCGGACCAGCCGCTGGCAGGCCGGTGTCGGGCAGCTCGGGCAGGACACCCTCGTCATCTTCGTCGCCGGACTCACTGCGGGCGAGCAATTCGGCCTCGTCGAACACGCGATCCTTGCGCTTCTCGCTTTTCGGTGCGAAACGCTCCGCTTCCAGCAGACGGACCTGTTCCTCAAGCTGCTCGATGCGCAGGCCCAGCTTGCCGATGTGCTGGTCCAGTTTGTCGATGTGTTGCGCGTCATCGGCGACGCGCGCCTCGAGGGTGTGGATGTAGCCCTGGACCGCCTTGGGTACGCGCTTAAGATCGGGGGTGTTCGTCATGCACACCAGGATAGCGAAGTGCGACGCGCCGTGGGTTTACGTCGGAATGTAAAAGCGCACCGCCGTTGGCTTCGCACAACAGGCGGGTTAGCTGGCGTGCAGGTAATGCCGCGCGGGGTGGCGGCGAACCGCGTCGATGTCGATGCCGTCAAGCAGCCAGTGAAGCTGCTCCGTCGTCAGTTCGATCACAGCCTGGTGGCGGCGTGGCCACATGAAGTGGTCCTGTTCAAGCCGACGCAGCAGCAGCCAGAAACCCGTGCGCTCGTACATCAGAAGCTTGATGCGATCGCACTTGCGGTTGCGGAACGCATACACGGCACGCGCGAGCGGGTCCAGTCGCATCGACTCCTCGACCAGGGCGGCCAGGGTATTGATGCCGCAACGGAAGTCAACCGGCTCGCGGTGCAGGTAGACCCGAAGGTCGTCGGCGAAGCGCAGCATCAGCGGCCCCTCAACGCGTCGATCATCGCGGTGAGCAGCGTCGTATCCTGCTGCCCGCATTCAAGCTCAAGACTCACGCCGTTGGGCAAGTGCGCCACCAGGCGCGACGGCGGCGCTGGATGTTGCGAGGCCGTCATCGCCTCGCGTCGCATCGGGGGCGGCAGGACATCGGGCATTGGCAGCCTGTGGAGCGGATGCGCAGGCCCGACGTCCGCGACTTCCCGCACCGGCACGAATGCCGCCGCATGTCCCGGTGTCGATCGCCGCTTATACCGCGAGCCAGCAGGCTTGCGATCCAGGCTAATCCATTTGCGAAGCTGGTTGGCATTTACGCCAGCCTTCAGCGCAAGCCCCGCAACCGAGGCTCCGGGCCTTTGGCAGGCCTCTATGAGCTTGTGCTTGTCTGCGCGGTCGTACCGGTTCTTGCCGTTGGTCGTTTTACCAATTACCCGCAGCGGAAGAAAGTCAAAATCAGTTTGAGTGTCAGTCATAAGCTGCGTCCGCAATGTTGAGGTTGCGGACGCAGCTTGATCTTCTTGACCCGGCCGCGCTAGGCGCGGCAGAAACTACCGCTTACTGAAATTCTGAACCTCCACGACCGGCTGATCGGCTCGTTCTTCACCAAGGCGAAGCACAAGTACGAAAAGCGTTTTGCGGCGGAGGGCAAGGCGGTCAATGACAAGGTGCGTCTCTACGCGAAGGTTGGCGCGGCATTGATCGCCGCAAAGGAAGCCGGCGCCGATCCATTCCAGGCCATCGAAGCCATCGTGCCGTGGGAAACTTTCACGGCCAGCGTACGTGAAGCGGAGCAGCTTGCGCGTGACGCGGAATTCGATTCGACGGCTTTGCTCGTTGACCATTACACGCAGTTGCGGCGCTATTCCCCGACGTTCCTGGACACCTTCGATTTCCGCGCCGCGCCGGCCCGCCAGGACTTGATCGACGCGATCGCCCAACTGCGCGCGTTGAATCGTACCGAAGCGCGCCAGGTACCCGCCGACGCACCAAGGGGCTTCGTCAAGCCACGGTGGGAGCGGTTCGTCTTCAGGGAGGGCGGCATCGACCGCAAGTTCTATGAACTGGCTGCGATGAGCGAGCTGAAGAACGCGCTACGCTCAGGTGATGTGTCGGTCATTGGCAGCCGCCAGTTCAAGGACTTCGATGAATACCTGTTGCCGCGCGCAACGTATGACGAGCAACATCGGGAGAGCCGGTTGGGACTCGCCGTGGAAACGTCGGCGGCGAGCTATCTCGACGCGCGCATCGAGCGCCTGCGCGAAGCGCTGGATGAGACCGCCAGGCTCGCGGCAGCGGGCGAGTTGCCAGACGTTGAGCTGAACGACAAGGGGCTCAAGATCACGCCACTGGATGATGCGACGCCGGCAGAGGCCGAGGTGCTTACGCAGCAGGCCTATGACCTGATGCCGCGCGTGAAGATCACGGATCTGCTGCTCGAGGTCGACCAGTGGACCGACTTCACGCGGCACTTCACGCATCTGAAAAGTGAGACAGAGCCGCCCGACCGGACGCTATTGCTGACCGCGATCCTCGCTGACGCCTTCAACCTGGGCCTCGAGAAAATGGCTGATGCCTGTCCGGGCACCAGCGCCGCCAAGCTGTCGTGGCTGGTCGCCTGGTACATCCGCGACGAGACGTATCAGAAGGGACTGGCCGAACTGGTCAACTATCAGCATGGCCTGCCCTTTGCTGCATATTGGGGCGAAGGCACTACCTCGTCATCGGACGGCCAGCGCTTCCGCGCCGGCGGTCACGGTCAGGCCGGCGGATATCGGAACGCGAAGTACGGCAACGAACCGGGTGTGCTGTTCTATACGCACATCTCCGATCAGTACGCGCCGTTTCACACCAAGGTCATCAATTCGCCGGTGCGCGACGCCACCCATGTGCTCGAAGGTTTGCTGTATCACGAATCCGAGCTGCGCATTGAGGAGCACTACACCGACACTGCTGGCTTCACTGACCACGTGTTCGCGCTGTGTCACTTCCTCGGCTTCGAGTTCGCGCCGCGCATTGCCGATCTGGCCGACAAGAATCTGTACGTCCCCGGCAAAACGGGCGACTGGCCGGCGCTGTCGTCGCTGATTGGCGGTTCGATCAGCCGGAAACTGATCGAACGGGAGTTCGACGGCGTGGTGCGCCTGGCCGCATCGATCCAGCAAGGCACGGTGACGGCTTCGCTGATCCTGCGCAAGCTGAGCGCGTATCCGCGGCAGAACGGTCTTGCGATCGGCCTGCGCGAGCTCGGCCGCATCGAACGTACGCTATTCACGCTAAAGTGGTTGCAGGACCCTGCCTTGCGGCGCCGCGTGTCCGCCGGACTGAACAAAGGGGAGGCCCGGTATTCACTCGCGCGGGCGGTGTTCTTCTATCGGCTTGGGGAGATTCGGGATCGCTCGTATGAAAACCAGCGCTGCCGGGCCAGCGGCCTGAATTTGGTGGTAGCAGCGATTACGCTTTGGAACACGGTGTATCTGGAGCGGTCGATTGCCGCCCTACGGCAGCAGGGCGAAATCGACGACAGCCTGATCTCGCACGTCGCGCCGCTTGGCTGGAATCACATTAACCTGACCGGCGACTATGTGTGGCACGCCAACAAACGCGTCGCCAAGGGGCGATTCCGGCCGCTGCGCGTCAGGAAATCGAGCGGGACGCGTTAGCGTACGAAAAAATCCGAATCTTGAGGGCACCCCGTATAGGACGCCAGAATCGCTACCAGCAGCGAGAAGACGACGAGTACAGGGTTATAGGTGCTGGCCAGCATCGGGTGATTCCTTGTCTGTGTCGATTCATGCCGACTCCGATGCGCCTCGTTGCGAAGGATTAGCGGAGTGCCGCACTGAGGAGGCAGATGGTGGGTGTCATCCCCCAGTTATCGGCAAGGCATTCAGCAACTTGAGGTCATGCCCCTCCGGACCCCGGATGCGCGCTGGCGAGGCCAAGTTAGCCATAAGTCTGCCGAAGTTTTGAGCATTGCCTGTTGCGCTTTGCTTGCAGCCACCTCTGATAAGTTGTCCATAAACTTGTTACCGGAAAGTGTGGATAACTTTGTGCATTAAACGCGGTTGTCTCGTCCTTGTTTTCAGCGACTTGTCAGATTAACCGGACGTCAGGGCGTCGCATAAGACACGTCAGATTAGAGTCATTTTCGCCATTGGTTGACGCCTCCGCATCAACGTTTCAGACCCAAATCTGACGGTTTCGCCGTTGGCGTACGTAAACGTCCGAATCTTGAGGGCACCCCTTATAGCTTTACAGCGGCTTGATCACGCCCAACGGCGTGATTTTTTGTGACTTCACTTGATATACCGAGACCTTAGCAAATTTCTGATCCCCTTTATTATCAAATTGAATTCGACCCGTCACGCCCGTGTAATCTACAGAATGAAGAGTGTCAATGAGCTTCTTCGGGTCGAGCGAACCGGATCTCTGAATCGCCTCGCCAACGACCATCACCGCATCGTAGGTATAGGGGCCGAAGTACTGAGGCGGTTGTTTGAAGCGAGTTTCATACTTTTGAACGAAATCTTTGGAACCCGGGAGCTGATCGAGAGGCGCACCCGTTTGGGTGCAATACTCTCCCTCGGCTGCAGACGCGGCCACACGCACCCAATTCTCGGTGCATATGCCGTCGCCACCAAGAAAATGAACGCGCGCCATGCCAAGCGCTTTCATCTGCTTGACGAAAGGTGATGCAATAGCGTCCGTGCTTGCCAGCACGATCGCATCCGGTTGGCCCGATTTTAAAGAAGTGAGAATGGCCCGAAAGTCGACGGCTTTATCGTTCGTGTATTCTCGCGTCACCGCGATACCAGACTCGCCCGCATCTTTCGCCACCTGGTCGCCCAGGCCCTGACCATATGCGGTTCTGTCATCCACAAGTCCTATGCGTTTGGTTTTTAGCTGTCCGCTAAGGAATTGAACCATTCCGCGTGCTTGTGCATTGTCGTCCGCCACGACGCGAAAGGTGTTCTTGAGGTTTCGCGCGGTAAGCTCGGGATTTGATGCACCGCTTGAGATGAACGGTATCCCGGCCTGGCTGTAGATGAGTGAGGCCGGAATCGCGACCCCCGAGTTGATGTGACCCACGACGGCGACTACATGGTCATCAACCAGTCGTTGAGCGACGATTGTGCCGACGCGCGGGTCCGCCCCATCGTCCGCCGCGACCAGTTCAAAGCGAACGCGCCTACCGTTCACCATGATGTTCTTGGCATTGAGCGCACCAATCGCCAACTCCCCGCTGTTCTGTACGTCTTTACCCAAGTTCGCCAGTTGACCAGTGGTTGGTCCAGCGACAGCAATCTTTGCTACCACGTCATCCGCATATGAAGTCGTTGACGCGAACGCCGACAGGGCTCCGATACACGTCGCGACAAGTGAAAACTTCAAATGATTTTGATGAGCCATGTTGCTTCTCCAAGGAATTCATCTGTTTCAGTATCGATCTTGTGGCCAGCATTAGGTATCCTTACTTCTTGTTTCGCAGAAGCCTTGAATACCTCGGCTTGCCCTCCGTGCGCTGCTCAAAAAACATCATATCCGTGCCAAAATAAAATTCTCATTTGCGAGAAAATAAGCCGCCTCGGCATCTAGAATCGGTCGGCACGAAACGGTGCCAGGTCGACTGCGGGGCGGACGCCTGTAACCGACTCTGCAACCAGACGGCCGGTGATGGGCCCCAGGGTCAGTCCGTGGTGCGCGTGTCCGAACGCGAACCATAGGTTCCTATGGTGCGGTGCTGGCCCAATGACCGGCATCATGTCCGGTGTGCACGGACGGCACCCGAGCCACGGTTCCGCGTCTACTCGTTCTCCGAGCGGAAAGACTTCGCGTGCCACTGGCTCGACCGCCTCCAGTTGTACGGGCGTCTTTGGCGAGTCGCGAAATCCAAGTTCCACGCCGGTCGTGAGTCGAATCCCTCGAACCATAGGTGTAATCATGTAACCGACTTCGGCATCGAGCACTGGCTGATTCAGCGTTGCGCCGGGCGTGCTCGCGTAGTGCATGTGGTAGCCACGCTTCACTTCGAGTGGCAGCGCATAGCCAAGCCTTGTGGTCAGGTCGCCGGACCAGGGACCCATTGCGATGACGCCGATTTCAGCCTCCGCTACACCGGACTCGGTCTGAACGCGCCAGCCATCTTCAAGCGTAGAAGCGTCGCCAATGAGTACGGTGCCACCGAGTCGCTCAAAAAGCTTGGCGTATGCGCTGACGAGGCCAGCCGGGTCACTCACCGAGTTAGACGACGAGTAGCGGACTGCCGCGCGAAGGACCGAACTCAACGACGGCTCGGTTTTTTGGAGCGCGTCGCCCTCCAAAACATCGAACTCGACCCCGTATTCGGCTTTCCAGCGCGACGCCTCAACGACGGCGCCGTCAAAGGCACGTCCCGTACGGAAGGCTTTAATCCATCCGGTTGTTCTGAGGAGAGCCTGCGCACCCGCCGCTTCAATCAGGTCTCGGTGTTCCGAGACGCTGTGCTCTATCAAAGTCGAATACGCTCTTGCAATCTGCGCATGACGGTCGGCCCTGGAGTTGTGCCAATACTTCAAGAGGAACGGCGTCAGTTTCGGCATCGCCATCGGGTGATAGCGAACATCCGTCGCGCGATTACCCGCATAGTGCGCGAGCGACGCAAAGTCGCGAGGGAATGCGTACGGATACACGCCCTCGCGTTGGATAAGTCCGGCGTTGCCGAGCGAAGTCTCGTTACCAGGGGCTTTGCGGTCGATAAGCGCGACTTTGACGCCGCGGCGCTGCAACTGCAGAGCGACAGACGTGCCGACGATGCCGCCTCCGAGAACCATTGCATCAAACTTCATCTCGATATTCCTTTCTTACGCACCATGCGAACTGCTTGATTGCCCGTCCAAGGACCGGGTCGTTCAGGCGAGCGCCGTTACTGCAATCTCAACATCGAGACCCGGTTTCATCAGAATCGACGTGACACACGCACGTGTCGGAGCGTGCCCCTCCTCGACCCATGCGTCCCACACAGCGTTAAACGCATCAAAATGCGTCGGGTCGCTCAGCCACACGTTGGCCGTCAGCAAGCGAGTCTTGTCGATTCCAGCCGACGACAGCAGTTTGTCGATGCGGGTGAGAATTTCGGTAGCTTGCACATCGATAGCGGCGCCCGCCGTGTCAGGAACCTGTCCTGACAGATAGACAACACCATTGGCCACCACGATCTGGCTCATGCGAGTGTTGGTCTGCAGGCGTTTAATTTCTCGACTCATAGTTACACCATTGATAAGCCGGATGCATCGCTTCCGGTCGGGTTGAAAATCGGAGGTGAGGTGACGAGAGACTTCAGCGCTGGATTGGCTTCGCGCAGCTGCGACAGATTCGGGCGGGGACGACGCAGCGTCGACGAGCCGGAAAATGCCTGCTCAAACGCATGGGAAATCGCCAACGTCTGATAGTCAGCGCGGAACGGTCCAACTATCTGCAACCCGAACGGCATACCCGCCTCATCCACGCCACACGGCAAAGAGAGCGCCGGGTTGGTCGCGAGTGTGACGACATAGGTGAGCGCAAGCCAACGGTAGTAATTTTCCTGCGGTCTGCCTTGCACGGTCGAGGCGTAGAGTTCCGACCACGGGAAGGGCGAAACCGGCGTTGTCGGCGAGATGATGACGTCGTAGTGAGAGAATGCCGACTGGAAGCGCTGGAAGATTTTGGTCTGCTCGACCTGAGCCCATGCGGAATCCGCAAGTGACATTTTCGCGCCCATCTCGTAGTTCGCGCGAGTGTTTGGACCCAGGGCGCTCGGGTCGCGCTCGTATGCCGAGCGCAGACCAGCGACGAAGCTTTCAGCCCGAAGCACGTCAAAGCACCCATGTACTTCACCGAGGTTAAAGTCAACAGGCTCACACGTGTGGACGATGCTTTTGATCGCCGCAACTCGCGACCTGAACGTTTCTCGAATCGACTCATCAACGTCGCAACAGCCAAAGTCCTCGGTGTAGCCGACTCGGAGTTTGGCAAGGTCGATAAGCGCGATCCGATTGAATCCCAATGCATCGACCGAGTAGCTCAACGGGTCGCCCAGCGACTCGCCTGCCGTTGCAGCAAGCTGCAACGCAGCCTCGGCGACGGTCCGGCCCATCGGGCCGACCACCGAAATCGGTGTCCAGCCCAATAAACGGCGAGAGTTGGGTATAAGGCCAGGTGACGGCCGAAAGCCGACCACGCCACACTTTGACGCTGGAATGCGCAACGAGCCACCAGTATCCGACCCGGTGCAGACAGGCAACATGTCGCACGCGAGCGCCACCGCCGAACCGCCCGAGCTACCGCCTGCGTTCAGCGCCGTGTTGAACGGGTTGCCCGTCGCACCCCACACGGGGTTTCGGGTGTTCGCACCAGCGCCCAATTCCGGGACGTTCGTTTTTGCCAAGAGAATTGCACCCTGTTTGCGCAGTCGCTCGACCAGCACCACATCGCGCGACGGCACGTTGCCCCGGGACATCGGCGAACCATAAGTCGTTAGCAAGCCAGCCGTGTCTTCAAGGTCCTTCACGCCCATCGGCAGGCCGTGGAGCAGCCCCAGGTCATGCCCATCCATCACGCGTTGTTCAGCGACCTTCGCCTCGCGTCGCGCCGCATCGAAGCAGGTCGCCGTGACTGCGTTCACCGCTGGATTGAGCGTCTCGATACGGTCGATAAAGGCGTCCACGAGTTCGACTGGCGAAATCTGCTTGATGCCGATGAGTCTTCGGAGCTCTCCAGCAGACCGGGTCACCAGTTCTTCGTTATCGATGGTCATTGTCTTTTCCTGAATTAAGCATTAGTTGATGGCTTCGCCAGTGCGGTCGCGCAGCCAGATGACAGGGACCAACGAAATCGCACAGGCAGCTGCCACATACCATGCGGGTGCCAAAGGATTGCCGGTACGTTCGACAATCCAGCTTGCGATCAAGGGAGAAAAGCCACCGAAAAACGATGCACTTACCACATAGGTCAGCGCGATTCCGGTCGCACGCACTTCGCGAGGGAACAACTCCGGAATCATCACCAGCACCGGAACAATCTGTCCGGCAACGAAGATGGCGAGAAAGGCGGAAACCGCGCAGAGCAGCAGTATCGAAGGCTGAGCGCTCAAGAGCAAAAACGCGGGATAGACCGATGCCAGCAGGACGACCCGCGAGATAATCAGCACCCGCTTGCGGGTGAAGCGGTCTGCCAGGCGACCTGCGATAGGCGCCGCGATGAAAAGCGTGAGTGAGCTGACGACGCCTGAGATGACGGATGCGGTCGGTGACAGGTGAAGCGTCCGCACCGCGTGGTTCGGAAGAAAAAACGCAGTGATGTACACCGACACTGAACCGCCCAGTTCGGCGAACGTGCCCACGATTGTCAGCTTGAGATGAGTCGTAAGCGCTGCTTTGAGCGCGCCCTGCTTCTTTCCACCATGAGCGGGTGCGCTGCTCAGTGTTTCTTCGAGCCGACGCCGAATCAGCATCCCGACTGGAGCAACGAAGATGCCAAGGAGAAACGGAAGGCGCCATCCCCAATCGTCAACGACCTCCTTGGGCATAGCTACATTCACAATTGTGGCGACCACAGCACCGAGCGCGAGGCCGAGGGCAGTCGCTGCGAAATTCCAGCTCGCGAAGAACGCACGCGTGTTGTCATTCGCATACTCCACGAGCAACGTCGTCCCCGGACCGAACTCGCCGCCGGCAGCAAAACCTTGGATGAGGCGAGCGGCAAGCACGACCAGCGGAGCAAAGATGCCTGCCACTGCGTAGGTCGGAGCACACGCGATGAGCGCGCAACTTAGCGCCATCAGCATGATGGTCAGCACCATCGCCTTCTTCCGCCCGGCGCGGTCGGCGTAGGCACCGATGACGACTCCGCCAAGAGGACGTACTATGAAGCCAACACCGAAGACCCCAATCGAAAGAAGAAATTGATTGACCGGGGATGCGGATGGGAAGAAAAGCTTGCCAATCTGGATTGCGAAGAAGCTATAGATGGTGAAGTCGTAGTATTCAAGGGCTGTCCCGAGAGTCGTTGCAGCGATAACCTGAAACTTGGACGGGCCAACCTTTTCGAGTGCAAGCGATGCCACGATGCTGCTCCTTCAGATAAAGGACGGTATGAGAGTTATCATATACGGGAAAAAAATAATTCTCGTATACGACAAAATCCTATTCAAGCGATCCCATGCCAAACTTGAAAGCTCAACGCAAGCAACCGACCATCCCGTTGGAGAGGGATGGTGCCGCGCCGCATATCGACCACAAGGCTGTAGGCGGGCACTTGCGCCAAGCGCGCAAATCGCGCGAACTAACGTTGATGCAATTGTCCGAGCGTTCTGGCATCGCTGTTTCAACAATTTCCAAAGCCGAGCGTGGCGACATCGCACTCACCTATGACAAGTTCGCCGCATTAGCTCACGCACTTGGCGTCGACTTCGACACCATCTTCGGCCGCACGCCCAGTCGCTCGTCCGGACCGTTCGAACCGACGTTGACGCGGTCCGGAAAGCAACTGATTTACGACACGCCCAATTACGAATACGGAATGATTGCCAACGATCTGGTCGGCAAACGTATGGTGCCGATGCGAGCTCACATCCGCGCACGTGCACTCAACGACTTCCCTGACTACATCCGGCACAGCGGTGAAGAGTTCGTTTTTCTCCTGCAAGGAAAGCTCGAACTTCACTTTGAGAGCGGGTCCGTCTTCAAGCTCGAGCAGGGTGATAGCCTTTACTTCGACAGCGCGCAGGGACACGTCTATATCAGTACTGGAGCAACAGAGGCCGAAGTGCTCGTGTGTTGCGTCGACACCGACGACCATCGTCCGCCGCAAAGCCTCTAACCTGCTCGGGCGTCGGCTCCAAGCTCTCGTTCATATGGCGGGCCCAGAAATTTATTGCGAATGCCGTGCGTGGCCTTATACCCTGCGTAACCGCCACAGACCTCGAGCGCCGGGCGGTAGCGACACTATCAAACGTCCATCAGAACGGGTATTGGACGGGTTTGTCTGTCAGGCTCACCCACTGTGTTTGCGTAAACTCGTGCACGTTCGCAAGACCGCCGAAGCGCCCCCCGTTTCCAGAAGCCCCCATCCCGCCAAACGGTACGTGGAATTCGTTATTCACCGTTTGGTCGTTGACATGCACCATGCCCGAACGAATCCGCGACGATAGTGCTAAGCCACGCGACATCGACTTCGTGTGGATTGCGGCGGCGAGGCCGTACTCTGACGAGTTGACCAAATCGACGGCCTCATCGTCGGTGTCAAAGATGGTGATAGGTGCGATGGGGCCGAAGATTTCCTGCTCAAATGCAGGCATGCCCGGTTTGACGCCGGCAAGGACTGTCGGTTCGTAGAACAGCCCGCTGTACCTGCCGCCGGCTAGCACGTAGGCACCCGCACGCACGCTTGACTGAACAATGTCGTCGATTCGCTCGAGTTGCTTCTGATTAATCAATGGCCCAAGATGCACCGGCTCTTTCGCGGGATTCCCGACCTTCAAACTGCGAGCACGCTCGGCAAGCCGCTGCACGTACTTTTCTACGATGGAGCGATGCACGAGGTGACGACCGGTCTGCATACAAATCTGGCCCTGATGCAGAAAAGATCCCCATGCGCCACTGGACGTCGCTGCATCGATATCCGCGTCGTCCAGGACGACCATTGCATTATTCCCGCCAAGTTCAAGCGCCACCTTCTTAAGCATGCGACCGCAAATTTCGCCGATGGAGCGGCCTACTGCGGTCGACCCCGTGAACGAAATCATGCCAACCTGCGGGTGACGCACGAGCGCGTCGCCTGCAGCTGGACCGCCCGGAACAACGTGCAGCACACCAGCGGGAAGCCCAGCATCCTCGAACACCTTGGCAAGCAGAAGACCGCCCGCCACCCCGCTCTGCGCGTCTGGCTTCAGGATGACTGCGTTACCGAGGGCGAGAGCAGGCGCGACCGAGCGCATCGCGAGGAGAATCGGGAAGTTCCAAGGTGCGATGACGCCGACGACACCAACTGGAACGTGTCGGCAGATGTTCATGCGTCCCGGAACCGAAGACGGATAAAGCGCTCCGTCGGGCTGCATTGGGAGTGCAGCGGACATCTGCATCTGTTCGTAGGTCGCGTGCAGTTCCCATTCCGCCTTCGGGCGACTCGAACCGCATTCGCGAACGTTCCATTCGTTGATTTCGGATGCGCGTTCTTTCAGAAGTCGGGCAGCCTCTCGGACAATCGCCGCACGTTGGTCAAAGGGCATTGCTGACCACCCTTCCTGAGCCTTCATTGCTGAGATGACTGCACTTTCGATATCCTCCGGCGACCCTATGCCAATCAGGCCGATACGCTCGCCGGTCGCTGGCTCGATGACCGCTTGGGTCCCGCCAACTGCCACCTTCCACCCGTCAGAAAAGATTCGTCCGTTCCAAAGTTGCGACTCACCAAAATTGCTCATGCTCATTTCTCCGTGATGCAGGTTGACGCTTCAAGCCCGAGTCTCAACCTCGATAAGGACGGGTTTGTTCTCAGCAAGTGCTTGGCGCAAAGCCGACGTGAGCGACTCAGCCGAGTCCGCGTGCAGCGCCTTGACTCCGTAGCCGCGTGCGAGCGCGCAGAAATCTAGCCCGGGCACATCCAATCCCGGAACGTTCTCGGCTTGCAGGACGCCAGCAAACCAGCGCAACGCGCCGTACGTGCCGTTCTTCATGATGATGAAGATGGTCGCAATGTTGTAGTGGGCCGCCGTCCAGAGTGCCTGGATGCCATAGTTCGCAGAGCCGTCGCCGATTACGCCGATCACGCGGCGCTCGGGCTTTGCCAATTGAATACCGACCGCTGCCGGGAGCGCGAACCCGAGCCCGCCGGCGGCAGCGAAGTAGTAGCTGCCTTGCTCGGTCATGCGCAGACGCTGCCAGAGAATGTTCGTGGTCGAAGTCGATTCATTCACATAGATGGCATCGCGTGGCGCCATTTCATCGAGGATGTCGAAGACCCGTTCCGGAGCAAGACGTCCAGGCTCATTGGGCGCCGGTTCCGGCCGACGAATAGTGCCGGGCATCGAGCGAGAAGTTTTGGAGACGACGTTGCTCAACGTCTCGAGAGTCGGCGCGATTTCTGCGATGATTGCGTCACCCATCGGAGCACGCGTAGCCTCGTTGATGTCGCATGTAATCGCAATAAGGCGCGTGCCTTGCGGCAGGAACTCGCCGGGCTCGTACTGGTGATAGCGGAATACGGGGGCGCCCACCACGAGCACCAGATCGTGGCCATCGAGCATTCGGCTGATGCTCGCAATGCCAGCGGGCAAAAGACCACGGAAGCACGCATGGGTCGTCGGGAAAGAACAGCGCGGAGCCGAAGGCGCCATCCAGACTGGCATCGCGAGTTTTTCGGCAAGCGTCACCGCAAAGCCATTGGCGTCGCTGGCATCGACGTCCGGACCGACGATCATCGCCGGGTTCTTCGCTTGCTCAAGCTCGCGAACAAGCCTCTGAAGCACACCGGCCGTGGGGACGCCCGCCATTTCAACGCGGCGGGTCGCGAGATGGTCAACGCCGGAAGCCGCCTCTTGTTTCCAGTCGTCATAGGGGACCGACAGGTAGACCGGGCCTTTTGCGCCAGTGCCAGCAGTGTGAATCGCGCGGCTCAGCGCCAGCGGCACTTCTTGAGCACTGGACGGCTCCGAACTCCACTTGACCAGCGGCTTCGGCAACGAAGCCGCATCGACGTTTGCCAGCAGAGCTTCGACTCCGACCATGGCGCGAACTTGCTGACCCGCAGTCACGACCAGCGGCGTGTGAGAGTTCCATGCGTTAGCCAGTGCGCCCATGGCATTACCCGTGCCTGCGGCCGAATGCAAGTTCACGAGCGTCGGACGGCCTGTCGCTTGAGCGTACCCGTCCGCCATTCCAACAACGGCACCCTCATGAAGGCCAAGGACATAGTTGAAGTCGGTCGGAAAGTCCTGCAGAAACGGAAGTTCATTTGAGCCTGGATTTCCGAAACACGTCGTCAGACCTTGCTTGCGAAGGATTTCGTAGCACGCTTGGTGGATTGTTTTCATGGCTATCAGTTCGGTTCGATTCCCTATGCTAGGCCGGCAAAACAAACAGATCCAATCATCATTTTTTTGCTCTTAAAATAGATGTCATCTATATCGGTGGCAACCATGAGCATAGACCTCAACCTCATTCGCACCTTTGTCGCAATCTACGAGACGCGAAGCGTCAGCGGCGCAGCGAAACGTCTGAGCATTACGCAACCGTCTGTCAGCTATTCGTTAAATCGACTGCGCGATCTTCTCCACGACCCGGTCTTCACTCGCAGTCGGGACGGGATGGTCCCTACCTTCAATGCAACGCAACTGTTCAACACCTTCAAGGCTGCCCTGAACAGCATTGATTCCGCCATATCAGCGACGCGCGAGTTCGATCCCAAAAAGTCCGAGCGCACGTTTCGTCTTGCGCTCTCTGACTTGGGCGAACTGTATTTCCTTCCCTTGCTGATTCGCGAGTTGCAGGACATCGCACCTTCGGTCAGCCTCGAAATCGTGCAAATCGAAAGTGACCTCGTTGCTGATTGGCTCCAGACCGGATATGTAGATGCGGTCGTGGGAAACCTCCAGTTCGTCGGAGGGGAATCAAGAAAAGCAACCCTGTTCAGCGAGAGCTACTCCTGCTTGTTGAGCGCATCGCATGCGCGCATTGGCGACACGCTCACCCTGGAGGAGTTCGTGGGCGCAAACCATGTCGTGGTGGCGCCCTTCACAGGCCACCATCTTGTTGAGGATGTGTTAAGCGAGACGGGACTGAAACGGAAGATTGTTCTCCGGGTCCCACATTTCACCAGTCTCTTTTCCTCCATTGCAACGACCGACCTGGTGCTCACGCTGCCGACTCGTGTTGCTGAAGCATTTGCGCGTGATGGGCGCACGAAAGTCCTGCCGCTCCCGTTCCATATACCTCCGTTCGAGGTGAATCTGTACTGGTACCCGCATGCCGAGGACTCCGGCGCCCTGCAGTGGTTCTGTGACTCGATCACGCGGACGTTGAGTGACGTGTGAGTCGACTTGTAACTGGGCCTTCCTGGCACACTGCGTCTGCCAGGAAGGCTCGCAACTCCGACCGACGATTTGACGTCGAGACCTCTGGCACCGTCGTCATTGGCGCCGTTGACGCCAGCACCGACGGCAAGGAAGCCGCTGTGCAGTCTCCAAAGGTGCGATGCACTTCCGTCAGCGTCGCATGCTCAACTGACTGCGATCACTGACCGAGATGTCAAACTCGAACTCATTGCGGACGTATGGGACGAGTTTGTGAGGATCGCAGCATCGATCCGTTCAGGCAAATGTACCGCAGTCGATGCCCTTGCCCGCTTCGGCTCGGCTGCGCGCGGGCAAGCCGTATATGAAGGCGGCGTTCACATTGGGCACCTGTTCAGAAGCATCTTTCTGATCGACTTTTTCACCAATACCGCGTCAGGGCAGAGCTACAACATGCCTTGAACCGCGGGGAAGCCGTCCACAACGTTCAACGCGCGACCCATATCGGCAAGATACCCGTTGAACTGGCCCGACGTCAGGAATCGCTCTCGGCGGTTTCTTCCGCCCTGACATTTCTTTCGAACATCTTGATGGCGTGGAACACCACTCACATGCAACGCGTTCTCGAAGAAATTCAGGCTACCACGGGCAAGCCACTGGAATCTGAACAGTTGAGGCGAATCGCGCCGACCCACCTGGAAGGAATCAATTTGCGCGGGACGTTCAATTTCCCGGTGGCGCGGTACGCGCGCCGAATCCTTCCAAGTCTCGACAGTGATCCGCACGTTTCGACCGCCAGTCGTCGGGCCTGAACTGAAGGCCCGAGCGTTGAATCGAAATTGCAGGCGGCGTCTGCAATTTCGGCGCACATCACCGATTCAACGAGCGGGCTCCTACCATCCTGCTAGCCCGCAAAGGGTAGTCAGCAGATGCTTGATTTGAAAAGGAATTTATAAGGGGCCGCAAGGGAGAGCCCCGCCCGGCTTAGGTGCGTCTAACCGGAAACCTGCACGAAAATCAAAGGCATACCCGCCGGCGAGCGCGCAATCTGCCGATTCACGACCGTGGAACACGGAATGACGCTGCAGGTGTACTGGCCCAGCGCCTGCCCGCGTTGCCCGCTCAAGGAACAATGTTCGCCCAGCGACTACCGCCGTAAGCGGCTCGCGTGGGCCGCTCTCGACGTCACGTGCGTAAATGAGGCATGCTCGGCGAGCGTGGGCAGGTTCTGTCTGGGCCTACCCGGCTATCAGGAGGTGGAGGCAGGAGGGCCGGCCTTGCCGCGCAGCTTGGGGGCCACATTCCAGGGTAGTAGCTCTTCGATGCGGTTGATTTTGTGATCGGCGATATGGGTCAAGACGTATTCGAGATAGGCTCGCGGATTGATGCCGTTGAGCTTGCAACTGCCGATCAGACCGTACATCGCGGCGGCCCTCTCGCCACCGCTGTCGGAACCGGCGAACATGAAGTTCTTGCGACCCAGGCTTACACAGCGCAGAGCATTTTCGGCCAGGATATTGCTGATCTCGGCCTGCCCATCCTCGCAGAACATCATCAACTCGGTCCAGCGATTCAGCGAGTAGTTGATTGCGCCGGCCAGGCCCGACTTGCGCGACAGCGTCGCGACCTTGGCCCTGATCTTCGTCTCGAATGCGATGAGCAGTGGCTTGCTCTTCTCTTGCCGCACTCGCCGCCGTTCGGTGGCTGGTTTGCCGCGGATATTCGCCTCGATGCTGTAAAGCTCGCCGAGCATGTCGAGCAGTTCCTGCGTGTCGTCGGTTGGCGTGCTCGCATGAACTTCGTAGTACCGTCTCCTCGCATGTGACCCTGCCTCATTTCCACGTACAGCAGATCATGCAGCGACCAACGCGGCCTCGAAGTCGACGGGAGTCAGAAACCCTATCGAGGTGTGCAGGCGCTCTCGATTGTAATAGCCCTCGATCCAGTCG